>JBGCDR010000166.1:0-7623 GCA_045105515.1 Oligoflexales bacterium | reverse complement strand
ATTGTTAGATTATGCTTGAATAGTCAAAAAAATACATCTCAAATATTTTTGACAACAAAAATTTTGTTAAAAAAATATGCTGAACCCATTTTAACGTACTTCAAAATTTGGTTAAAAGCTTACTTGAATCAACCCTGGGGTGAAACCTTAGGTCTAGTGGGTGAGTCAGGATGTGGCAAATCGACCTTTGGTCGAACAATAATGAGGCTTTATGAACCAACAGCGGGAAGAATCCGATTATATGGCAAAGATATGACTAATATGCAAGGTTCAGACTTAGCTGATTTTCGTGTTTCATGTCAAATGATCTTTCAGGACCCCTACGCATCGCTTAATCCTCGAATGACTGTTTTTGATATCATAGCTGAGCCTATCAGAACCCATAAACGCTGCAAAACACGCAAAGATCTTGAACAAAAAATAGGTTCATTGATGAACTTGGTAGGCTTATCTCCTCGTTTCATTAAAAAATATCCCCATGAATTTTCTGGAGGACAAAGACAAAGGATTGCAATTGCTAGGGCCCTTGCTATTGAACCAAAGTTAATAATTTGTGATGAGCCAGTATCGGCATTAGATGTTTCGATTCAGGCCCAGATTATAAACTTACTCATAGACCTTCAAAAAAAATCTAGGTTTATCCTATATATTCATTGCTCATGATATTGCTGTGGTCAAGCATATCTCTGATCGCATTGCAGTCATGTACTTAGGAAAGATAGTAGAGGAAGGCCCTAAACATAGCTTGTTTGCAGACCCGAAGCATCCTTATACCAAAGCCCTCTTAGGAAGCGTCCCCTTAGCAGACCCACGTCGAGAAAAAGAAAGAAACAAATTCCTGATTAAAGGGGATCTTCCTAGTCCTTTAAATCCTCCCACTGGATGTGCCTTTCATACCCGCTGCCCGCTTGCAACTCAGGATTGTCGTCGTATACAACCCCAGTTGAAAGAGATTTCTAACAACAAAGATCAAAAGGTTTCTTGCTTACTGATTTAGCGCAATTAGATTTTGTGTTTAAGCCAAGATAGAAAAAATTTTCTCTTGAGATCCTCTAAGCTTAGTCGGATCTTTTGGGAAGATATTACCATCAAATACCTACAAGATATAAGGCTCTTAAGGATTTGAATTTGACTTAAGCGTAAAGTGGTGATTTAATGCGCTCAATAAAAAGTTTTAAGTATTTTCAGCACCTCATCTAACTATTGAAATGATATTTTTTTTGGCTGACCGGACAGTAAAGCTGTTTGCTCTAAAACCTTAGAAATAAAAATAAAAAGTATTATGTGTCAGGCATATGCCTAGGAAAAACCTTGCTCTGCCCTGGTGTCAAAACCAGCATAATGATCCGTGATGCTGATTAGTGTTGAAAAAATATTATCGGGCTTGTACAACTTGTGCCGGACTTGAGATTGATAAAGCAAGACTAATAGATACGTCAGACAAATTAAATTCATCTGACTAGGCTTCTTCGCAAAAAAGGTGTTAAATGGATACCCAACCTCAGTTTAGCAGAATACGTAATATTCTCTGGCCTATTGCTTCTTTCGAACTCAAGAAATTCATTCCCATGGTAGTTATGATATTTTTCATCGCTACTAATTATAACCTCCTAAAAATAGTAAAAGACTCAACAGTGGTTCCCGCTCTCGGGGCAGAGGTTCTACCTTATGTTAAAGTTTGGATGATGTTACCAATGGCAGTTTTAATGACTGCCTTTTTTTCTGTTCTGGTTAGAATTTTTAATGAGAATAGGGCATTTTATATTATCCTCAGTCTATTTCTCTCCTACTTTATCATCTTTGTTTTTGTAATATATCCTTATCGTCAATTCTTTGATTTAGATATGATAGCTGACTTTCTTGCAAAGCATTTGCCAGCTGGAGGCAAAGGTTTTGCTGCGATGGTTAGAAATTGGTACCTAGGTATCTTCTATACCATGTGTGAACTGTGGTCGACTACGGTGTTGTTTGTTCTGTTTTGGGGTTTTGCAAATCGTACCACACCCCTTCATGAGGCAAAGCGTTTTTACGCCCTTTTCGGTTTAGCTGGGAATAGTACAGGAATATTTGCTCCGATCTTTTTTAACTGGGCTTGCGACGTTAGCATATTTCCCAAATGGTATTTAAAAAGCGATTGGGAGCAGACTCTTGGGATTGTTTGTGTGGCAGTTTGTGCAAGTGGCGCTATCACTACAGTAATCTACTATTACCTCAATCGGTGTATTCTTGATCATTCTAATATGTCGAAGCCAAGCAATGGTTTCGCACAAAAGAAAAAAAATCACACCTCGTTTTTTGAAAGTATGAAAATGCTGGCAAAAAACCCTTATGTCCGCAATCTCACTATTGTTGTGCTCAGTTATAATATCATCATTAATTTGACCGAAATTATTTGGAAGGATCAGATCAGACTACTGTATCCGAACCCTGCAGATTATGGTCATTATTTTGGTAAAGTAATGATGGTTACAGGAGTGATGGCTACCTTATCAGACCTTCTTGTTTGCAGTAATGTAATTCGCAAGTTTGGTTGGACTTGTGCTGCAATGGTTACTCCCATGATCGTATTATTTACAAGTATTGGATTCTTTGGTTTCATCCTTTTTGATAGTTATTTTGAGTCTTTTTTAGTGCATCTACTTGGTTTAAGCCCCCTGGCATTAACGGCTTTCTTTGGTTCCATGCAGAATGCTTTGGCCCGAGCATCAAAGTACTCTTTATTTGATGCAACCAAAGAGATCGCTTTTATACCATTAGATCCGGAAAGCCGTATCCAATCAAAAGCTGCAATTGATGGTGTTTGCTCTAGGCTTGGGAAATCTGGTGGAGCAGTCATTTATCAAGGTCTATTTATGACAGTTGGCTCCTTGGGAGCTTGCATTCCATATGTAGCGGCTATTGTTGGCGCCATTATGTTACTTTGGGTTAATGCAGTTAAGCAAATGGGGATTAAGTTCAACCATCTAACCCAGGAAAAAGAACAAGATGAGCTGCTTTCTGGTGATATCGTAATTAGTAGCGAGAACTCTCATGTGCCAGCACCGGTAGCGGCGAATGCTAAGAGTGGAGCTATGGCATAGTTCTTACCTTAATTTAAACTTAAATACCTCGCATCCTTCAGTGACCGACTTACTAAATATAAAAAAAGCATCCAATTTGGTGTTCCAAGCTTCTATATCAGCAATATTTTTTGCTTCGCAAACCATAATTCCAAGTATTTCTCCTTCATTGGTGCCAGTAAGCTGTAGGCTATCTGCGAATCTGTTTTTTTGTCCTAGCTTAAGCTTGATTGCTTGTTTAAGTATAAACTCTTTTGAGAGAAGCGGTGCGGCATTTTTATCAACAACATTAATGTATGCAACACTGTCTTGGGCTGCTGTGATTTCAACCTGGACTTTGGAGCCATCTGGAAGGGAAACTTTTGGATCGAAGGTTTTAACCACCTGATTATATTCGTAATATACCTGAATCTGAGTTTTTCCTTTGCTGCGAATACCTGGCTCTTTTTCCCAGACATTTTGATAAATTATAAAAATGATGCCACATGCAGCTGTGAACATAGCCCATGTGGGTTTGGAAAATAGCCATTTTTCTAAAAAATTTATGAAAATTTCCTTATCTTTAGGAAGATTTAAGGGTTTTGGGTTCAGCTGGTCCATCAGTAATTTTTCTTGTTCAAGCTGTTTGGGTTCTGCATGAGCTTTTTCAAGGTCTAAGATATGTAAGTGTTTTTGAAATCGTGAGATTTTTCCATGACTTTCTTCTTTTTTCATGCTCCTACCCTTAAAATAGAAAATTTGTCATGGATTTTTTTAATTTGTCTTTGGATCGTTCGTAGAGATTTTTGCATCATTTCTGCAATTTCTTTTTGTGTCATTTCATCTAATACTAAATAATAAAGGATTTGTGATTCCTCTGTGCTGAGAGTTGCTACAATTTTGCTAAGTAGATCTCTGTTTACAGTCGTTTCGCCTAAGCTTAGTTTTTCGTCCTTGAAGTAAGAAAATTCATCACTTATTTTTTCGTAGCGATAACTTGCTGATCTTAGATAGTCAATGCAGCGATTGTGGCAGCATTTATAGATCCATGCGTAGGACGCTTTTTCACTTTTGAACATAGGCTTAGTTTCCCACAGTTTGATAAATACTTCTTGAGCGATCTCAGAGGCGATATCGCTTCGAGCTATCATTGAGTATGCTTTTGCTATCGTGGCTTTAGCCATGACTTTATAGAGCTTTTTAACATTCTCTTCCCTGGAACAATCTATGACCTCAGCATGGTCAAACATACCATTCAACTCCTGGACAACGGGGTAAGAGGGAAAAAAGCGACAAATATTTCGATAATAATTAGTAAGAGTCTAATCTTAAAAGGAAAAAAAATGAAGAAAAAAATTTTTAATTTTATCTGACGGATTCGAGAGTGGTATCTCGTTTAACTAGAAGACTGTAAATTAGGAGTTTAAAATGAGATCACACATTTTGTCCTTGAGACTATTAACCATCATAATATTTTGCTGTTTACTTACTAACTGCGCAACTGTAGTCAGTGAGCGCTACCAGGAACTCACAATAAATTCCTCTCCGAGTCAGGCAGATATTTATATAGATGGAATCTATAAAGGGAAGACTCCTTCGATAGTTAAAGTGAAAACAAAGAAAAGTGAACTAGATATTCTTGTTAAAAAAAATGGCTATGAGCCAGAAGGGATGATTGTTGATCACAAAGTTCTTAATCCATGGGTGTTGGGAAATATCTTGTTTGGTGGGTTTGGCTTAGTGGGAACCGCGATAGACTATACTTCGGGATCGCTCTTGAGATTTAATACCAGAAGAGTCAGCCTTATTCTTGAGCCTAAAATACAACAATTCAATGGCAACCCTACCATAAGTAGTGAAGAAGATCACAATACTCCCTATGCGATGAATAAAATTTCCAGGTCGGGGCCGATTTATTCTGAATCTATCATTAGATATTCTAACAAGGAATCTGATAAATCAAAATATCAGCTGACAACAAAAATGGGTCCAAGGCTTGGCTTGATGGTATTCAATAGGGATATGCATGAGTTTATTAGCGATAGTATTGCTAATGATGAGAGCTTAGATCCTTACTTCGAGGATCATAGTAAGAAGGTTGCTCAAGTGGTCTCAATGTTTGGAATGAACCTTGAACAAGAAGCGGTGTTTGAGGGCTTTCCACATGAGCTTTTTTATGGATTACTTCCCTTTGTAGGTGGTTTTGATCAAGGATTCTATATGCTTGGGCTTGACATGCTAGGGGGCGTGCGCCTCGATAATGGGCTAGAGGTTTCACTTGGGCCTAGCTTTACCATGATTGATAAGTCAATCGGTCTTGGCATAGGTTATAATCTTGATTATGGTGCAGTGCAGGTGCCATTTAAATTAACCGTAAACCAAACTCCACGTGGATCTAGGTTTAGTTTTAGTTCCGGAATTAGCTGGTAAAACTCATGAGGATTATGTGTTGAAGATTTTTTGGTGTTTACTCATTTTAGTTTTATTGAGTTCAAGTCTGGTCTTTGCTGAGCTAAAGCCGAAAACCATAGCAATTCTAGTAGCGAGTCCAGAGTCCTTTGATCCTGATCTTCCGACCCTGAAATATGCGTTCAAAGATGTTGAGCGTATACGCCATGCATTAATAAAGGTGGGGAGGCTAAGTTCCGCAAAAGTTTTTGTGCTCGATGATCCGACCATCGTAGGCCTTGAAAAATTAGTGAATAAAATTAAGCAATCTCTAAAAAAAGATCAAGATAATCAGGGATTAGGGGAAACCAAATTAATCTTCTACTATACTGGGCATTCTGATATTAAAGGCCTCCATTTTTTCGATCGTATGCTTACCCGATCAGAGCTTCATCGAGTACTTGATGATTTTAAGGTCAAAACTAAAGTGATCATTCTTGACAGTTGTTATTCGGGAGCACTAGCAGAAAAAGGAATTAAGCCAGCTGGAGCATTTACGATTCCCAAAGCAGATTTTGATGAACCTCATGGAACTGTTTTTATGACAGCTACATCAGGCTCAGAGCTAGCATTTGAAATAGACGAAATTGAAGGAAGTCTATTTACTCATCATATCGTTAAGGGAATGTATGGCCTTGCTGATTTGAATCGTGATGGATTTGTTACTATTGATGAGCTGTATCAATTTGTCTACAAAAATATGAAGCTCCAGTCCTTAACTTTACCGGAAGGTGTTAGTCAAAGCCCGGAATTTAATGCTAATTTGAAGGGAAAAGGCGCACTAGTCTTGACTGCACCCAAAATGCATCATGCCCAAGTCGTCCTAGATAAAAGTATCATTGGTAGTCTAACTTTCAGCAACGAGCAAGGAATTCAGATCTATCAAGTTGACAAACCCGATGCGACTTCTAAGCAAGTTTCATTAGTAGCGGGTGAATATCAGGTTTATCTACGTTCTGCTGAGAGTTTAGGGACGAGTAAGCTGCTATTGATAGCTTCAGAAACAGCTCATTTGTCGAAGCATAATTTCGTTTATGATTCTCAAATGGGATACCATCTGATGGAGAAAGGTAAACGTGAAGATTGGGTTTTAGGATATGCGGGCGGAGTTACGATTTTAACTTTTACCGAACTAGGTCCTCACTTAGAACTCCGCTATGAGTCTCCTGCCATCTATTGGAACCTTTACAATTTAAGGTTTTTACTTGGCTTATCTATTGCTAAAAACAAACTGCAATATCAGGAAGAGGAAGGTGATTCCTTTGGGGTTTCAGCTATTACTGGATTGAGGCATGGACAACTTGTCAATTGGGGGATTGCAGGACAACTCATTCATTTTGGCTTGATAGGAGGCTTAGAACAAAGGCAGCAAGAATGGGAAAATTCAGAATTTATTGAGTTCAAGCCACAGATGCCAAAGTTTGGTGTCGAGCTTGCCACCAGTATTTTTGTTGGTGATTATGTTTCCTATGGACTTGGACTGCGTAGAGAATGGCTATTTGTTGAACGAGAAGGTACTAAAGATACTCTTGCTTTTGCAGCTTCATCGATTCTCTTTAGTCTGTTTTTTTAACCAAGGATGCTTCATTCATCTTGATATATTTATTGACTCTATGATTTTATTGAGTTCTACTGCACTTTTGGAGGATGAAAATATGGTATAAAAAGGAGTCAATTCGGGATGAATAGAGCTTTATTTATATTGTTTCAATCATTGCTTTGCTTGGTTCAAGGTACCCAAGTTCTAGCATCTGATTCAAGCTCCGATTTAGACAATGCTTTACAGCAAGAAATTATTGAACTTGTATTACAGTCAGGTGAAAATTCAGAAAAGCTAATCGATGATGACTTCTATTTTTTAGAATGGTCATATTCCGATAGCTTGTATTTGTCTGCTACAGGTAGTTTAGATGCTCACTACTTTTGGAATTCAAACAAAGTAGGTAAGTCAGGATTTATTAAATATTTGACGGATGAAATTACCTACGAATTCTATCGAGGGCGGATTGCTAGATTAAGTGCAGAAGAAAAAATTCCATCGCTTCGGAAGGCGGATTTAGTTTAGTCTATGAGGCTAATCTGCTTGCAAGAAAGGGGTATTTATGTCTGCCAATCTGACTTATGAGCAAAGGTATGA
>JBGCDR010000165.1:0-7879 GCA_045105515.1 Oligoflexales bacterium | reverse complement strand
AATCAATGCTTGTTTTAGCTCCTGGGCTACAATTAACATCGGATGACTCCTTTTTTGTAAGCTTACGATGAGCATGTTTAACTTTCTATCGATCCAATCTGTTTAAATACCTTCATCAACTTGATGGAGGTTATTCATGTTCCAACAAACCCTTGAAGATCTTAAGAGCGAATTTGCTACATGGCGCTCTCAGAACAGAAAAAGAAAGCCAACCCCTCAGCATTTAAGGCATAGAGCAATATCTTTGCTTGAGCACCATAGTAATATGAACTTTTTTACTTCCCATAAATATGCTGCGATATTTTTGTGCTTAAATATTGTGCAACTGTCATTTATATGCTAAATATCGTCAGAATAGGTAAGACAATATGTATAGCTCAGAAAGCAAAACCATATTTCAGTAAGTTTTACTACGAGAATTAAGTCGATTTCAAATTCGTAAGCGGGGATTTCATGCTGTTTAGAGAAGGTTTGATTAAACCTATCAAGGCAATTTTGGTGTTTTTGTTCTTAATTATTCTTCCGTTAACAGCGGAAGCTTATCATTTAAGTAAAATAAGCTGCGTTTTTTCTGAAAATGGTTCAGACTACCTTAGGGATTTAAGTTATAAATACAATATTTATACGAGTCATGGGAATGAATTATTTACTTCAGAAGAGAATGCTAGAAGTATCTATAATGAATGTTCTCGCTTGACACCTAATGAACATACTCTCAAAGACATCCTTGGATTTAAGAAAAAATTCGGTATATTCTCAAAAGCAAAATCCTCACTTTTCGTTGAAAATATGAACGTTAAGATTCTCGATTATATTTATCTAACAGATGAACAAGAGCAGGGATTAAGCGATAATGTTTCAACAAGAACCTCATCAACCTCAGCAGACTCAGATTTTGAAGAATTTGAAATGATTGATATGGCTGAGCTTAAGAATGTTTGTGTTACTTGTTTTGTAAAACAAAACAAATTGTTTGGATCTACTAGAGTTTTTTCCTATAGAAACTTGCTAAAACTAGCTAAAGACAAATTATCTCATGATGAATTTACACTTTTTAAAAATAGGTACGATTCTTTATTTGCTTTTGAAAAAGACCAAATTCTTTATGATATAGCTTTGGAAGGAAATGATGAGCATCACATTCCCGATCAGTTTGGAAGTTATTTTTCAGCTTATCAAGAATCTAAAGAATTTCTCTTCTCAAAAAAATTTAAATTAAATCTTGCTTCAATAAAAAAACTTCATCAAATATTTATTGATGGGAGTTTTCCAGTCGGAGCTTCAGAAAGAGAATCTTCTGGAATATTTAAAAGAAATGAAAACTTTTTTTCTACAGACTTTCATTCTACTAATGAGGGTAAAATTCCTGGTTTTTCCTCAATAAAAACCGTTGATTTGGCTAAGATTAATCCTTATATAGTAGTAGATAATAATTATAATAAATTCACTATTTCATACCCTGGCTTATCATTTCATAAAAATCCCTTCGAGGATCAGCGTTTGAAATGGACAAGTAAGCTATCCGCAAATACTAAAATGAAAATTAAATCTTTCTACTCCAGAAAACCTGCTAGAAATTATGTTGAAATGACAGAGCTTGAGAATCTTAATCAACAAGTCGTCAGCAATCTTATTAGCAATGAAATTAATGAAATGCAGGCTGCAATTGCTGTAAACAAAAATAATCCTAATTCTATTGCTGCTGCTGTTGCAGTATTCTTCAAAAACTTTGTCTCAATCCATCCGTTTGACGATGGAAATGGCCGTATTGCCAGATTGCTAGTTGAGAGGATTCTTGACGATCACAATATTAGGCCGCCCTTATGGTTAATGTGGGGCGAGGATGTGGAGCTATCAGATGAAGCTATCTCAGCTTTGATGTGGAAATCAATCCTTGCATCTGATAAGTTTCACTTGCAATTCTATTCGTTTCCCCAAAGTGTGGAATCCATAGATTTTAGCCCCCTTTTTTCTGAGGTAGATAGTCCTGTTCCCTTTTCTAAAATAACTCTCAAAAGTTTTAATGATTGGGTTTTACAGGAAACTAACGGTAAAGGACTTTCTCCCGATAAGGATGCTACAGGATTTAACTTCTCGCAGAAAATTATCCATATCAAACAAATATATCGTGCATATCTCGAGAATAACCCGACTATTGAAATTGATAGTAACTTTTCATTACTTGATACTTATGAATCTAGGGTTCAGAAAATCAGAAGTTTTGCTAAGCATGTATCTACCCCTCTGGAACAAGAGCTAGTTACTTATTCATGGAGACCGAACTACCAGGTGGATGAGATTCTGGAAAATGGTATCTTAGGTCGTGACCTCTTAAATGAAACTGGTAAAACTGATTATAGCAACAACGCTGGTTCTGGTCTTTATGTCAGTGAAGCTAACGATGCGACCAATTTTTGTGAATATGGTTACTCTACCTTATTGAAAGTAGTTTTAAAGAAAGGTGTTAGAGTCCTTGATTTAAGAGATAAAACCATAAGAGCAAAGTTGGAGTCCTATGGTATTACTGGCAATGAACTTTTTCTTTACAACCCTGATATTGCCATAAAATACTCAGCGTTAGGTATGGATGATAGAGCCAGAAACTGGATGGTGATAAAAATTGCTAACTCAAAAGCTAGAGATTTGGTTGTAATATCAAAAGTCTCTTCCGAAGATTTTACTTATAATCAATTAAGAGAAAATATTGCTTCTTCTAAATTAAGCGGTGGAAAAGGTGCGGCTCGTTACTATGAAGATCTCTTAAAAGATAAAAAAAATCAGGATTTAGATGAGTCAGATCTCGAATCTAGCGATGATTCACCGGTTCATGAGCAGCTAGATTTGCCGGTGTATTTTACCTCTGATATGCAATGTATGCAGAAAGATGCTACTGGAAATTACATTGAAGCTGATAAAGATGTATGTTTGTCCACCAGATCAGTAAAATGTGAGGCAAATCTATATCCTCTAGCCCTATTAAAAAATAATAGAAGTTTAGCAAAGGGTAAGAAAGCTATTATTGTATCTCGTGATAATAAACAGATACTATATGAAAGGTCTGACAAACAGTCATTAAAGCCTGTACAATATATTAGAAAGGGCAATGCTGATAGTCCCAGTGAAGAGTCTTTAGAGACTCAAGTCACTGAGCACAGAAATAATACTTGTGATTTATTGCAAGCAAAAGGCGTTGAATTAGTTTCATATTCCAGTTTTCAATACAAAAGAGAATATTTATTTAATAAAAACTATAGCTGTGTTGAATATTTTGCCCTGACCGACAAGCATGGAAATATTCATGATCGAATATTCTCTAAAATAGTAGATAAAAAAGTTTGTATCGATAATAGCCGTAGCTTAGGAAAAACCTGGTTAAAATGGAAGAGGGGTACGGATCTTAATATAAGGACCGTAAAAGATAAGAAATCAGGAAAAAAAGTAAAAGCGCTGGAAAGTTGGAAAGGTTACTTAAAAGACTGGAATTCTGACTCATATGGAGAGAAACTTGGAGGTAATTTACCTACCCTGAGAGAAAATCACCTTCTTAAGGGGAAAAATTATCGAGTTCTAGCAAGATTAAGCAATGGTTATTTTGTCGTTAAAGAATTTTCCGATTTGCATGCGGCTGAGATGGTACTGGCAAAAATTCCGCATCCTATAGATTTTGCTAATATGGCTCAGATGGTTATTTTAAGAAAAGAATATTTGCAAACTCAAATACTTAACGCTGCACAACAGTATTCTTGGGATGACGAAATAAACGTATCTTTTGAAGAAAATATTACTTCAGATAGCCCCAAAAAGAGAATAAATCGGGTAAAAGAGTTGAAATTAGCAATCAAAGAAATCGTGTTTATGCTTGTGAAAAATAACCCAGGAGTTTTCACCCTTGATGCAATGGAAAGACTTTTAGAGCGAAACCTTGGAGCGCTTTTAAAGCTATACAAGAAAAAGCTACTTGATCAAGATCTAGAAGTGGCTTTAGGTATACCCTTGGAAGATCTTTCAGTCCAAAATTTAGAAGAACTTTTAGACCAGCACTATGAGGATTTGCCTGAAGAACACAAAAAATATCACAAAAAGATAAAAGATCTAATGAGAACTAAAAGTGACTTTAACGAAAAGATTACCATTAAATATTTTGATAAAGAAACTTTTAACTCATTTATAGATGCATTCATAAATAGTGACCATGAAAGATTATACTCTGTTTTCAGATTTCTAAAGAACAAGCTTAAAATGACAGACTCAGATGAGCTAGAAGTATCGCAGTATTTTGATAACCTTAAGGTAGAATTTAAGATTAAGCAAAGCGATGGCTTTCATGTAGGCCCACTTGGTATCTGGAAAAAATTGACGCCTCAGAATAGAACAAGCTTGATGTCTCATTAATTTTAGACTTAGACCAGGATGTAGTCCTCCTTCATCATCAGCGGTAATTACCGCTATAATAACAGAACTTTCTAGCTTTACTTTGAGGATTTCTGCTTCTGGTTGGTTGTTACATACTGCTATAGTTTTCATAGTTCCTCCTTCATCGACATTAAGATCTCACTGCCGATATGAATGTTCATTTCCGGCAGAGTCTTTACCATCGTCAGACATAACAATTTCTCGCTTTTCGTTTCAGAGCTTCAGAGCCTTGTTGCGCCCGCACGTGGGCGGTAGAAGGAGTATAGAGATAGATTAGGTACAAATCCAAAAGCCTGTTCCATCAAAGTTAATAAGGCGTATTTGGGTTGCTCGTTTATTAATAAATACATAGATAGTTCCTTCTTTTGGGTCTTTTTCAAAGTCAGACTTAACAATACGACAGATAGAATCGATGCCTTTACGAAAGTCCAAAGGCTTAATGCAAAGTAAAATTTTTGAGTTTGATGAAAGGTTGATCATGAACGTGCCTCAATAAATGCTTTAGTAATGAGTGTTATGTCGTTGACTGTAAATTCTCCTTCTATTCTTAGCTTTTCACCGGAACTTCCAGTTAGGTCAATAACCCTGATTTTCGTAGGCGAAATGGGTTCCGTAGCAGGCATCTCATAGAATTTATGTTCCTTCTTAAACTTTGCCTTCGATTTTGTTTTTGGTTTTGATTGAGTTGGACTGGCCCACTTATCTATCATTGGAGAGCTATGCTTAAGCTTTTGCAAATAGCTATTTTACTATAGTGTTCAAGCAAGGCTATTGCTTTACGCCTTAAATGCTGTGGGATTGGTTTTCTTTTTCTGTTCTGAGAGCGCCAATTTGTAAATTCGCTCTTAAGATCTTCAAGGGTTTGTCGGGAAATGAATAACCTCCATTCAAGTTGATGAAGGCATTTAAACAGATTAGCCTAAACGAATGCTAGACATGCTGCCCGTAAGGACACGTAAAGTGAAGTACCTTAACAACAATATTGACTCTGACCATAGGAGGGTCAAAAAACTTATCAAATATAGGCTTTGGCTCAGGTCATTTAGATCGGCTTATAAGACGATCAGGGGGTATAAGGCGATGCACATGATTATAAAGGGGCAGATGAAGAATGCAAAAATTAGTTTGGAGCAGAAGAGAGAAATCGAAAAACTCTTTGAGCTAGCTGCATAATAATTCAAATATCCCTATTTTAATTGTCTCTATCCTAAAGTTGCACCAGAGCGCCTATTCTTTAGCTTACGTTTTTTATTTTTATCATTTCTCATAGCTTCCTCCATAGGAATATTGCATCTACTACCTTGCCCAATTAACCAACTACGTAGAGCACCGGCATTCATAATTGTTGAAGAACTGTTATCAATTTCCAGATACTTAATATGATCTTTTACATCTTTTTCTAGGATCTTTGTTGGAACTATAAAATGAACGTCTAGAGAAGAAATTGACGAGTGTTTCTTACAATACTCATCCCTCAACTGGACTAAATCCTGTAAAGCTTTGTCATACCACTCTTTCTGCAGTCTATCACTATATTCTTCAAGAGATTTATAACTTTCATCCAAGCTCTCAATGCTTTCATCCAAGCTCTCAATACTTTCATCCAATTTCTCTACTTCACTCGAATAATAATCCATTGAATCACGTATTGAATTCCTTAAAACTGAATCCACGTGAGTAAAGCATACATAAATTGGCTTCTTAGCTTCTGTAATTACCTTCAATAAATTCTTCACTCCAATCCAACACGTTGCAGGTACGACAAGCACGAATGCATTTATAGTATGGATTGAATCCCTAAGCTCCTCAATGCTAGGTCCTAAATTAACATCACTGAAATTTTCTAACCTACCTGCTTTATTTGGTTGATCTTGCATTCCAATATATTCAGTAACTTGGACAAAATCAGAACAATTATAATTCATAGTATCAACAGTATCTCGCTCATAGCGTATATTTTTGAAAAGTGAGGAACAAAGAGTTGACTTGCTAGAGCCAGTTACACCAACAAATGCAATATGAAATCTTTTCATATTTAGCAAACTATTCCGCAATGCAACAGCATTAACACAAAACCCAGAAATGAACATATTTAGTTTTTTTCGAGCCTGTTCTGCTGAGAGTTTGATTCTTTCATCCTCAGCCAGCCGATCCCAAAAGTTATCGTCAGTGCGCAAAAACTCTTCTTCAAGAGTATGTAAATCCGTAGAATTATCTGTATTTTTATTCCCCAATTTAACCAGCTTCATTTCATACAAAGCTGATATTCTATAGGATTTTAATGCCCCATCAAACTTATCATTAAATGAGTCTATTTTTTCTTCTCTTTCAAGGCCAAAATCCTCTAATCTAGGCTTAGTCTTATTGATAAAAACATTCATTAGACGTGTGAATACTCTTTCATCTGATGTAATTTGGTCCAATGTTACAGAAAGTGCCAAACCAATCACTAGGTCGAGCTTTACACGCAGCTTATGAATAGATTTCTTGTACCCACATAACAATTCTTTGCAGTATGACATCTCTCTCAGCGGACGCAAATTTGCAAATTTAATCTTCTCTTGTTTGTTAAATTTACCTTTCTCAGCGTTCTTGAAGTTCACATAAATCTCTTCAAAGCCATTAATATTTTCATTTTTAATAAATTGGATAAGATCTTTTAAATTGAAACTTCTAAGCTTTTCATAATTATTCAATTCGGCATAATTGATTTGATCAACCATAGCTTGCAGCATCTTCCCCTGTTTACTACTTAAGGTCCTAAGAACTTGATTAATCCAATTATCTAGACTCTTTGAATGTGCTAAAAGTGGGGCCGTTTGTGTTTGTCTTTCCAACTCTTGGTCCCCTATGGACTTTCCAGGCCGAAACTCTGCACAAACCCCAGCTGCATAATGGGCATGAACAAGAGCTGCAACAACAGGCTCGCATTCAATAGTTGATTGCTCATCAGTAACATGATTAGCTCCTTGAAATTCATCCGTATCATCTAACAAGCACTCTTCATGAATGAATAATTCTTTACTATTATTTCTTGGGTACCCTGACCTTTCTGAAAGGTATTCAGAAGCTAGCATTGGTAAGGAATGTGCTAAAGTAAGTAACAGAATTACATGAAACCTTTTAATCGAAATTATCATTATCCAAGCTCCCAAGATTGATTTAAAAACGCAGTTCATAGAATATGTCTTCTTTTTAAAACAACAACAAAAATATTCGTTCTGAGAAAATGTGAAATTATTTTTAAGACCAATAGTGATAAAGTTCCAGTGCCATCAAGCTTTCACAAAGAAATTCTTGACTGAGAATACTATTTGCTAATTAGATATTAGAGTTGTCTAATTTTTTAACCAGCTAATATTATTATTTTATATGATTATTATGTAAATATTGATAAGCTGATCCCAAACGTAATTCTGGGAGGGCTTGATATGTTTATTTTCATGTTACCGGAAAGACAAGTGAA
>JBGCDR010000164.1:0-12475 GCA_045105515.1 Oligoflexales bacterium | reverse complement strand
AGAGTTTTCTTGAGTTTTTGTAGATATTCTGCGAGCATTACCCTGCACCTTATTTGTTTTAGTTTCGCAACCAAACTATAAGGTGCATCCTTCTTTTCTTCAAGATTTTAGATAGTTAAAACCCCGGTCACGCATGATTGTTTCTTCAGTATTTTCACTATTATCTTCTTCTACTTGCTTATCATCATCTTCCCCACACTGAATGGAAAGAGGCATCAAAATAATTAAAATAAATATGCTTCTACAAGAGAGATTCAATTCACAAAAAACCCTCTGAAAAATAACCGCATCTATTTGTTAAGTATTTTCAGCGTAAATTCTTGTAAGTCATACTTACCTTTTGGATCTTCAACCTTAATGCTAATCTGATGGTCACCCAAATCATTTGCTTCAGGATTCCAGGAAACTAAGCCAGTTTTTTCATCGATCACCATGTTTTCGGGTGATTTAACAAGGCTATATGCTAGTGTTTCGTTGTCTGGATCTGTAGCTAAAGCTTGGTATATATAAGTTTGATTTGACTCTAGTGCAATAGTTGTCTCAATCTTAAAATTAGATTCAGTTAACTTCCTTTCAGCAAAAAATAGGGCAAAATCATATTTTTTTCCTATCTCCAGGTTTAAGCTATCAAGGTCAATGGTGTCTTCTGCTTCTTGATGCATTCCACCAAGATCAATAACCAATTTACCATCAATAAAAACCCAAAGGTCATCGTCTCCAATAAAAGTAAAGCTCTCTCCACCTAGATAAGTAAATTCCGTCTCCACCTTAAGGGTAAAATGGTAATTGTGAACATTTCCCTCGTTTCCATAGCCCTCGTTATCAATAGGAAAGAATGCATCACTATAGTATTCGTAAACCCTCTTTCCTTCAATTTTTTGTAAAGGTATGTTGAAATTAAGCGTCTGATTTACACCTTCGACATCCTTATACCACTGTGAAAAACTCTCCGAGCTTGTAACAACCTGTCCAGGAATGCCGGTAAATACTGGAACCCCTTCCGAACTTAGACCTGGAGCAACCAGACCTTTAACAACACTATCCGAAGTATAAGATTCAAAATCTACATGCGCCATATTGAAGTCTCGTACTTCACTTTTAAGTATCAATTGATCTCCAGAAGCCTGATAATAGCTATGTGAAGTTATCGGTTGAGATATAAAATATGGAGCCTGGTTATTATCCATCTCGGGTGGATCTTGTTCATCTGGTGGATCTAATGGTGGTTCGGGATCAGATTCATCTTGATCCGGTTCAGTAATAGGACCTTCCATCGGAATTTCACCTACAGGTTCTTCCTGGGTAATATCTTCGGTTGAAGTAATATCCCCTTTTGGAGGTATACTTTGTTGAACTTGTTTTTTGCTCTTTTTACTTTCACCTACAAAACCAGCATTTGTACATTGAGTAATGAAAAAAACAGCAATAAACAATAATAGCTGTGCATTTTTTTCTTTCATAATTGCTTAGACCCTACTTTCATGACTTAAGGACACAAGGATCGGCATAAATGCTGATCGGGGAAAATTAAGCCGCATAGCATAATGGTTTGATTCGGCTATATATCGATAAAAAAGCACAAAAACTTTAATGTATTGGCAGGTTCTCGACCATTAAAAATATATAGTCCCGTATTTATTAGATATTTCAACTATCAAAAAAGAAAAAACTTCGAAGCTACATAAAAATAGGAACTTACATAAGCTGACTAGGTACAGATCAGACAAGTTATTAGAAATATTAAGTTTAAAAAAATCTAAAACCCCACTACCCCAAGGTCCTATCGTAAAAACCCAAAAAAACATTGAACATGGGCTATTGGACACTTACTTTTTTTGAAGTCCACATTTTCTCAGCAACTGCTATCAAGTCTACTTGCGGAATTTGACAACGGTCGCTCAAAAACTCTAAGACTTTTTGCTCAGCAGTAATTTCATTAATAAAGTCCTCCATACGTCCACGTTTTTCACTTGCCAAGCTTTTTGTCTTGCGATAATCACATTCAATGGCATCAATCATCTGTCTATCTAGCTTCCCTTTCAATTCAGCAGTCAAAGCAATTAACAAGGCTGCATAAGTGCCCGTACGGTCCCTTCCTGCATCACAATGAACAAGGGTCTTTTTTCCTGCTGCAATTGACTTAAAGCCTTCTGAAAAAAATCCACAAAAATCTTCTTGTTTTTCTGGTGTCCAGGTCTGCAAGAACTCAAGGTCATACAGCTGTGCATGCTGATTAAAAACCTTGCCCACGACTACCTGATCTTTATTTGTACAAAAATAGCGCTTAGGCTCATCTGGCAGATAATTTAAAGAGAAAATAGCTTCAGGACTACCGACAGCATCGCAAGACCACCCTGAAAACCAGACATTAGAGCGAAATGCGAGGCCTTCTCTAAAAACTGACTCACCTAGGCACTCATTGGCACTGGCTCCAATATCGCGAAAATTTTTATTGTTTACAGCTCCTTCCCATTTTACTTCTAGGGCTAATGGACTATTCCATACCGCAATTCCCAAGCGCACTATATCTCTGCCAAAGAAAAGTACAATTAAAAGAAAAGGACTTATCAACATCGAAAGGAGTATTTTCTTATTTTTGCTCATCGAATCAACTTTCATTCAGTTTCTACTCGTAACATCGCCTATAGATTGCCCGACGATTCAAGCTATGGCAATGCAGAGTTTTATAGCCAAACCATTCTCATATTAACATGCAATCATACTCGAAACCGAAGAAGAGATTACGGCTCTCACCAATTCAACGGTGTACTATCTTCTCGCCTCGCAAGGCTTTGGAAGTGTCAGGAAGATGGACTCCTAGCTTTCCTAGGGAATGAAGAAGTCCACAGTTAAGGCATGATGGTCTGAAAGTTCTGTGGCTTTAGCAAATTTATCATGATCCCAGATCCTGGGATTTGATAGTTTGAAATGCTTACTAAAGATGACATAATCGAAAAATTTTTGCAGCCTCCCACTATCAAAGGTAACCCGGGAAGGGTCGAATGGGATCTGGCTCTTGGCAATAATTTTGTGCAGAACTTTAGCGCTATCATATGCTTTGCTCTGGTCTGAATCAGGCCGGTCATGGATGTCTACATTTAAATCACCCATGAATACATAATGTGCATCTTCCGGAAGTGGTTTTATTTTGTATCGCACCCATAAATCTGCAGCATCTATTTCAAGCCCCTGCGCATCTCCGTGCAAATACCAGGAAAGAAAACGCAGTTGATCATAATTGCGAGCATAATTTGGGGTGCGAGCATTACCAAAGTGAAAATATGGCACCGTATGTAAGGAAACCAAATGGACTAGCTTGCCATCGATTTGGACAGGCAAGGAGTAAAAGACCTTATCGAAGAGTTGAATTTCCGGATTGAGAGGCTCACCACTGCCTGCGGCAAACTGGCTTAAGTTGAGCTTTTGATTAAACTCTCTCCATTTCAAGTCTTTTAGCACCTTAACTTCTTCACCAGGTAATTGCTTAAACCTAGAAACTAGCCCGCTGCTGTACTGCCCTGGAAAAAGGCCAAAATTTTGCTGATCGGCAAACATATTGATCTGATTCCCGCTTGGCTCCTTACTTAAACAGTAGCGCCCGGCTTCATCCCTACGGGCGAGCATGCCTGTGTTTGAGGGTACAAATAAGCTCGTGCCTTGTAATTCCCGAGCAGTACTTGGCCATGTTAAGGCGAGTAAAGAAGCTAGATTCTGCCCCTCAAGAAACCCTCCAGGGGCTGCATAGACAGCAAGGTCATATTGTATCTCTTGAATGTTCACCACGTCAGGGGTGATCCCCTTGCTCAACACAAGTTCCTTGAGTGCCCGCATTTGGCTACTATTTAGACCAATGTCACTGCTCCGAAGGTCCTTTATATTAGCATGAAGAAGTGTATGTGCCATGGAAACGCTTACCTGTAATTCTAAAAAAATAGCTAAAGCTGTGTAAACTATCCGATGCATTAGAGAACCCTCAAGAGAAAAAGTGTAAAAGGTTTGCACTCAGGTGCCGCGGGTCAATGAAAACCTTGGAAATTTAGTATACAAAATAAAATGCATTATAAACCGGTGCATAATTCACAGAGCTCTATACTTGCAAAAAACTAAACCTTATCTCTGAGAGAAAATCATTATTCTACTATATCCCACGCCTCATCATCACTACTCCACCGATACACGTTCCTTTCGGCATCAATAAGCCTAAATTCAGACAATAGGTTTTTTGATTTGAAAGTCGAGGAAGGGACTGGAAAGTTTTCTACTTCGTCAGCTTTATAGACAGTGGTGATCACGACCACATGTCGGCAGTTATTCTGCCTTGCAGATTCTTCTTGTGCTCGAATCTGTCTACTAGCATACAATACTCCTCGTTTGCAGCTTAGAAGTTTAGATTCAAAAACCACACGAGAACCATCAGCATCCTCAGCTACCCCATCTGGACGAGTTATTTGATAAACCGCTGACTCACCTGTACGAGTCGGAGAAAGAGTTTGGGAGAATACAAGGGATTCACCATAGTTATTATTGGATACCCCAAAACTTTGTAGGGCACAGTTTTCTGCCAAAATTCCCCTGCTAGAATTAGCCCTGATTCGCTGATACTTTTCTATCCAAGCCTTCTTGATAGGTGAAGAAACTTTTATTGGATTATCGAACTTACGTTTAAGGTGACGGCGCATCCGAGCAGCCGTCTTTTTCTGTTCAGAATCCTGCTCATCAATTAAAAAACGAGCATAATCTTGTGAACAGTGACCTTCGGGCGTATTCTCCAGCAGATCCACTTCCCTAATAATCGCTTTAACATCTGGAGAATCAAACACAACTTCAGCACTCTGTGGACGATTTTTCGCTTTAGCTGGCGTTCTGTAACAATTTTCTCCTGCTGAGCCCCATGAATTAACTGGGAGCAAAAATCCTAGAAACATTATAAATTTCATATTTTTCTCTACAAAATAAGCTAACGGGGAAGCAATCCTAAAACATCAAGCAATAATAAACAAGTTAAAGCACACGACACCCCAAATTCCAGAACAAGCTAGAACCAGCTTGCTCTCAAACCCTATTCTCTTCTTGAATTCAATTGAAAATTCGTTTAGTGAATGATTAAAATGGCTTTAATATTTTAATTTCGGGAGCATCTTATGAAAAAATTCCTAATATTTTTTATGGTTATTAGTATTTGTTATTTATCGGGAACAAAAAGTTCATACGCAAAAGAAAATACCTTTAAAGAAAAGATCTACGAAGGCATCCTCGGAACCAGCATATTAGCAGGTGGTGCAGCAGGCTTCTTGTTAGGAAGTACCGCTACTCTAATAATCTCCCCAATAGGGGTTCCAGTAATTATTCTCAACCCCAAAGCTACTTGGAAAGATAAGGCTAGTATGCTAGGCGCAATTGCAGGTTTACCTATCCTCGGGATTCCAGTCGGTTACTATTGGGGAGCAAGACTCGGGTTACGGGTTTGTATGCTCATTTACGGCGATCAAGAAAACTTGGAGAATACTATTGAGGAGATACAGAGGGCCAAATCTATAGAAGACCTTGAAGCTATAAAAGGCCTTGAAGTGATTGAGGCACAAGGCTGATTTGTTTAGCTTTTTCTAAAGCGAAGAACTTGACAGCCGTCACTTTCCTATCTTTAACACACCATACAGTAACATGATAATATTCGATAAAATAGTTCTTATTAAGTCAGCTATCATTAAGGCCGAACCGGATATGTAGTTAACTCTAGTTCAGGCCTTTATGAAAAAAGGCCAAAAACGCTTTAGGGACCATTATGCCTCGAAATCTAGTAATGTTTGCCGGATATTTTATTTTGTTGTTCTGCCTATCATGCTCCTCTCAGAGTTTTAAACCAGGTAAGAGCAACAGTGGGAATTCTAATATACTATCTAAGGATGCTATAGCAGATCAGGATTCTAATGAAGACCAGCTAGAACCTGACGATGATGATGCTGAAGAAGAGATCGTAGCAGTTCCTCCTGCAGTCATTTCTGGATCATTCTTAGTATGTAATAACTTAAGCTCGGATTTAGCTAGCAGATCTGCTGATATTTCCTGCTACTTTGAAAAAGACGGTAATAAAGTGGACATCTCGTCAGTAGGAGAATTTGAAATTCTTGTGAAAGATGAATATGACAATAGCTTAGACTTTAGTTATTCGATCATTGACGCATATCATATCAAACTTAAAGTAGAATTACAGGATTCTAATACAATTTCAATTGCTATTTTAGATGCAAAAACGGGAACAGGCCAACACTCAGACCCTATGGACGCATTTGGCCTCACAAAAGAAGCTACGTCTGGAACCAATGAATCGCAAGCACAATCAGAGGAAGGACTTCCTAATCAAGTTGAAGAAATTCAAGAAACTGAATCTTCTGTTCCTGCTGTGAATGAAGAGAGCACCGATCAGCAAGTAGCTGAAATAGAGTATGTTGTCATTCTTATGCCTGGAGAGACCTTAGATACTGATTCACCTAGACCATGTTCCCTCAACGGGCAGTATTGTCTTTTTTTACAAAATGATCGAAACTTAGTGGTTCGCAGCAATCCTGGTGGAGATTCAGTCGGTGCTACTGGTACAACTTATGAAGGCCGTGGCCGTGATTACCGCCTCAGGATACAGCCCGATCATAATTTATGCATCCGAACTATTGACCGTGATAGACGTAGCAGAGATATTTGCTTTGGGACTCAAAACAACCAATTTGCCCAGGACCCTATCCTTATACTGACCAACCTAGGAGAGCTAAAATTGGTGAGCGAAGACGATCCATCCTCAAGCATCAGCATTGTCATTCCAGGGGAATTTAACCCCTTCTAACAACCTAAGCCCAGTATTACATGAATAAGAAACTCCAAGTCACTTTAGCGTGATGCAACCTCTTGCTGCATTGACCAAGGAAGTCTCGCCTCTATAAGTTAAGCACTTATTACAACATGAACCTTTTCTTTCCAGGAATATCGATTATGTTTCGTTTTTTTTGTAGAATACTAATCAGCCTTTTATTATGCACGCCCATATCTGCTTATGCCCACAATTCCAGCACTTCTTCGGCATCAAATTATGATGCCATGATGCACTCCCATATGTTCTCTCTCCCCATTATGATTGGCTTCGATGGAATGGTAATGTATGGCATCGCGTATGGTAGACATAGTATGGGAGGCATGAATGGTGGTATGGAATCTGGCAATATGCATCAAGATGACCATGGTAGCTCTAGCATGCCCCACGCCGGAATGAATCATGGAATTGCTTGGCACTTGATGCCGATGATTAGTTTTGGTGGAGATAAACTCAAGAAGCTTATCAAGCTTGGCTTTCAAATATGTGATGATACCGGTTGTGGTGACGGCTACAAGATTTCCCGAGCCTCCCATTTAGATATGGGTGCTGGAATGATGATAATGGGTCTAATTCCGACTCACTGGTTTGTCCATGCAGGGCTAATGCATATGATAGGTGGGGACTACTATCAAGAAGTACATGTAAACTCCTATGAAAAAGCTAAAGGAAAACTAGAGCTAAAGGTGCCAAAGTCAATTTCTGATCTTGAGACTTGGAATCAGGGAGACACTCTTTCGTACACCTCGAGAGGGGGAACAATGTGCACTGCTGGAGTAGGGTTCACAATTTTTTGCCAAGCTTCTGGAATGTATATGTATCAAAACATTAAAAAAGTGAAATACGAAAAAATTGGTGCAAATCTCCTTCAGGTCGATATTGCACGAGATCATAAGAATGCAGAGGGCCTATTAGTGGGAACTCCTGTCACCTTTGCGATGACACATGTTTTACAGCACAGACATAGGGTCAACACCTTAGTTTTTGATTTTAGCCAGTCTAATGCGATAGAATATTTTCGTGATTTTATAAGCGGTAAACTAAACATCAGAACTGCACAAACCTTGAGACCAGGAATAAGTGCAATGCATAAAGCAAGGAACAAAACTGGTGGTTCCATGGGTAATACCATTGCTGGAATTCCATTCTTATACCAAGTAGATAAAGATACTATGAAATCCCATAGTAAATCTCAGATTGATAAATTTTTACCTGACTCTAAATCCAGCACCTTGACCTATACAGCTATGAATGCGACTTCCTCAAATACCAGAGGTGTTTTAAGTCACCACAAGCGTGACCATATAATGTTTATGTCTATGGTCACTGAGTTGTTGGATCCCAATCTACACCAGATGGGTACCTTCAAATGGTTTTATGAAAATGATCAGATCAATGCTATCAGTTTGAAAGAAAAAATTGCTAAGATCGGTGATTTTTATGGACTAACGATGCCCTCTCTAAACCATCTCATTTTTGAAAAGAAGGGTTATGCCAGAGTAGAGCTTGATATCGAATTTAATTCCATAGCACTTGAAAAAATCATCCAGAGTATATTTGCTCGATCCCCCGCCGAAATTCATTATTCCTTACAAACGGAAATTGAACAATTTTTTATATCAGATGCAAATCCCACCCGCACTTGTTCGCGAAATTTTAATTGCCAAAAGAAAGTTCTAAGACAAACTAAAAATATTGTTGAAGAGATTTTTTCCGTAGCTGCAAGGATAGAAAATTATCGAAATTATGGTAAAAAAGGTAAGCTCAGCAAAGCTATTTCTGAGCTAGGTAATTTAATCAGCAAGAATCGTTTTACTCTACATTTCTATACAAATAAGTTGCAAGATGCTGGGATTACTCTTTCTCTAAAAGGTGAATTTTTTGACCCTTACCAAGAAATTCTAATAGCGGAGTTCTAAATATTTAATACATAAAATTGGAATATTATCCAATTTGTCAATTTTTTGCGTCTTTTTGCGAACACTTATTCACCTAAATCTTCAGATTATTCCGAAAAAATGCCGATACGGGCTCTGATTTTTTGCTTTATCGATATATAAAAATCCAAGGCCGTCGAGATTCAACGAATTTTTAGGCCAAAATTCATGTTAATTTTGTTAATAATAGAGGAATTTTTAACAATGGTTAGTATTTTAAATGCTTATGTGCCTTTTTTTGTGCCCATAATAATAGGCTATTTGTTAGCCCGGTTTTCGAGTCTAAATGCAGTTAATGTATTTCCCTTAGTAAGGTTTTTATTTTTACCTGCTGTAGTCTTTCACAGCCTCTCAAGTTCAGGACGATTCAATTTTACAAGCTTTGGCTACATAGCATTAACAGGTGCACTAATGGTCATTGGTGGAAATCTACTTATGCGTGGACTTAAAAAAGTTTCAAAGAAAGATATCAACATAGAAGGATCTTTTCCAAACGTTGCCTATTTTACCATTCCATTCTTCATGGTCGTTTTAAACTCCAAAGGTTTGCAAACTGCCTGCTCCTTTTTGCTAGGTGCAAGCATCGCTCAAATATTAGTACAACCAAACAAACGTTACTGGGAAAAAGTGTGGAGAGAGCCATGGATTATTGCTGCAGTAATTGGAATTGGAGTAGGGCTAGCTAATGTAAGAATCCCTTATTTAGATCTTGTTTTTAAGCCTATGTACGCAGCTGCTGCGCCATTAATGTTACTATATTTAGGAGCTTTTTTGCATCCGTTCAAAGGTCTCAAAATTGCTGACTTAGCTGCATCCCTTTCAACACGAATGATAATCGGTTTTGCTGTCGCTCTGCTTGCAATCAACTTACTTCCAATTTCTGGAGCCATGGCAAAATCTTTGATGTTACTTGCTATTGCACCTGCAGGCATGATGGTTTTTGGACCCAGAAATCAATGGAATGTGGTTAGTGATAAAGTTGGTATTCTTGTAGTTTCTATATTAACAACGGCAATTTTAATTTCTGGTTGGCAACCTTGGACCATTAAAATTCCAGGCCTTTAAAAAAATTAAATTCTCAAAACTCTCAACCAGATTAAAACCCACCTAAATTCTTTGGGAGGAATTTCTTCTTTTTCCCATCATTCCTAATATCTTAATAAAGGTGTGACATATTCATGGAGGCAATCATACAAGTATAAAATTACTGGTGTATTTTCTGTAACTGATTTTTTTTAGTAGTAAAAACTGGTTGCGTGCTTCCGCTATTATCTATTAAATATGCCTGCACTAAGATGTATTTAAACCTATTTCTAAAAGATTAACCCATATGGAAATACGGAAAAATGTCAATTGTGAACCTGCAAAACTGTTAGTAAGCGAAGAAAATTTAGATCAACTCAATTCAGAATTTATTAGATGTACTGAGCAAATAGAACTTTATTAACCCAAACTAGAGGCTAACTAAGATGAGCATGGAAGCAAGATCATTTAAAATTGGTATAGCTCCAAACAACTGGTGCAATGACGATATGCCCGAGCTTGGAAAGGAAATCAGCCTTGACACATGTTTTGCTGAAATGAGGGAAGCAGGATATATGGGGACTGAAGTAGGACACAAATATCCAAATGATCCTAAACAATTGAAGGTAATGTTGGAACAATACAAGCTTCAATTAGCTTCATGTTATCATCCTACATATTATGCAGACAAAAATGCTCATGCAAAGGAACATGATCGGCTAAAAAAACGCCTTGATTTTTTAATGGAAATGGGAACTGAATGTATTAGGATATTTGAGTGCACTCGCTCAATCCATAATGAGAAATCAAAACCTCTTTGCCAAAAACCATATTTATCGGAAGGAGAATGGGAAGCAGTCCTTCAGGGTGTGAATGAAGCAAGCATAATTTGTAACGACTTTAATATCAAGCTTGCATACCAGCATCAAGTGGGGACCGTTATCCAAAATCTTGATGAAATCACCAGAATTATGGATGAAACCAAACCAGAATTACTCAACCTTTGCGTGGACACTGGAAACCTTTATTATGCTGGTATCAATCCTCTAGATGTTATTAAAAAATATGCCTCGAGAATCGTGTACGTGCATCTCAAAGATGTTCGCAGCGAAATTCTCAACACATACAGCCATCAAATATCATTCTTGGATGCGGTACTCCATGGTATTTTCACAGTCCCAGGTGATGGTTGTTTAGAGTTTGAACCGATTATAAATGAAATTATTGAATCTGGATACAATGGATGGTTAGTCGTTGAAGCGGAGCAAGATCCCTATAAGGCAGATCCATTTATGTATGCGAGAAAAGGTCGAAAATATCTCGAAAAGATTGTGCTCAAATATGCATAGAATAAAGAATATTTTATCTAACTGGAGGTTTTCAACTCCAGTCTATTATTTTTCTAACTCGATGAATTAGATAATGCCCAAATCCGATTTTATACTAGCCATCATTTCCAAAACCTTTCATATAATGGCTGAAAAGGCATCCTCTTTAGGGAAAGGAGGAGTAATATAAAAGATACTCCGAACCCTTTCACGACAGAACATGAAGAAATGTACATGTTCGTTAATTTAGGAATTGGAGTAGAGTTAAAGGCCCATATCTAACGATAAAGTTTATCTAATTCAGAAAAATGCTGATCCTTACTTTTTCCTCGCTCTTCAAGGCTCGGTGCAAGCGGAGGTTCACCACTAAGGTCGATTGGTTCTACTTCACATGGATCAGGTAAAGGATTGAGTTCACACAGTTGAGGTTCACCAACAGACTCATGATCTTGATCCTCTATTTCCGAGCTTTCAGACAGAGTCGTCAACGAAAGAAAGGAATTTTGTCTCAAGTGGCTAAAGTCCTCCAAATTAAATAATCCTTCATCTTCGGCTTCTGGAGCCTGCTGGATATCATTTTGCTGAAGCAGCTCTTGCTCTTCTGCATAGCTCACCTTGCTAGGTAGTAGGCCTGCACGAATGTCACTACGGATCTTATTTATAGGATCAAAAAAACTAATGCCCTGTTGTTGACCTTCACATAGAAAGCCTTTGGCTGAGCCAACATTCAAGATGTGTGCAAGCTCCATATGACTCAATAAAACTGGAAGTTCTTCATGAGCCGAGTGAGTATCAGGCTCCATCTGTGGATTTTCCAAGCTTAGAATCAAAGAATAAAAATATTCCATTTCAATGGAAGTATGCTCTCCAAATTCCCATTCCTCAGATTCAATCTTATTTGCAGCTTCTAAAAGATATCTAACCTCTACATCATTCTTATCAGCAGCAGAATTACTTACATGCTCTAGTTGCCCCCCATTCATAGCTACTTGGTTTGCAATTAGCTGTTTATAGCGGCTTAAACAGTCATTTGCTAGGCCAATACCATTCAAACTAATTCCTATTCCGATCCCTAAAAAAGTTAAAATATGTTTTATATTTTTTACAATCATTTATTCCTCCAACTATTTAATAAAAATATTAAATAACAACGTCTCCGTCGAAAGAATTTATTTATACTCTATATGTTTACTAGAGTTGTCTAATTTTTTAACCGGCTAATATTATTATTTTATATGATTATTATGTAAATATTGATAAGCTGATCCCAAACGTAATTCTGGGAGGGCTTGATATGTTTATTTTCATGTTACCGGAAAGACAAGTGA
>JBGCDR010000163.1:0-3679 GCA_045105515.1 Oligoflexales bacterium | reverse complement strand
AACGCAGCTTCTTCAAAGTTAAGAGTCAGAATTGATAAGCTTCGTGATGAAATAGGTTACGCAGCAGCAGGTCTTTGGAACTATAAAATAACATAAATTAAGCTACCAAAGGGTTTTATCAATTGTTAGACAACTCTATTGGCTCGTGCTTCGTGGTGCTTGAAGACTATGGGGAGGGAACGCTGTATTTCTTTCCTCAATGGGGACAAAATCAATCAGCTGATATTTGCTCCGATGTCCTCTCGGGAACATACTCAGATGCAAATGACATGAGTATTGCAAGGACTTGGAATTAAAATTTAGGCAATGCTATTGTCTATATCCTGAGGGATCCCCTCCCTTAAGTGTTCAGCAAAGCTGTCGCACGCGTCAACTGTTGTAAAGATGCCCACCAGATTATCATCTTTTAACACAAGCACCGAACCAAGATGCTTTTCGGCCATACTTTTCAAAACAATATCTATAGGTTCATTGTAATCTACTTTGTAAATGTCTTTGCGGTAAATATTTTCAACCTTCAAATCCATGTTTCGTTTAAGGTCAAAAACCGGGTCTAAAGCCCAATTGATATCTCTCTCACTTATTACCCCGACGAGTTTTCCTTCCTTAGAAACCGGTAAGTGTCTGATATCATGTTCTTTCATCATTGTCTGAGCTTCTTGTACAGGGGTGTCGCACTCAACCTTGTAGGGGAAAGGGGTCATGTAAGCTTTAATAGACTTGATCTTCGTTTGCTTGCGATTGGCGATCATATGAAAACAGCTCCCTAAAAAAAATTCAGTCACCACAAATATGTCTTTTTGTAATATGCAATAATAATACCAATTATCTTTATTATTGGGTCACTAAATGCACCATCCATATTAAACTTATCTGATTATTGGCTCTACTAAGGAATTTCCTTAAATTGAAAAAAAAGTAAGCCACTTGGAGGTGCATTTGAGTTTTTTGATTTGTGAACGATAAGTTTGCTAGTCGGTAGATATTAAATTCCTTGCAGTGAAAAGGGTTGGGTATGCGTACTCTTCTATGGAAATTTTCGGGACTGGTAATGATTGTCTCCATTTTTTCATTCGTTTCATGTGGATCTGAAGACGAAGATGAAGATCCGAAGGTTTCTGCAAGCTGTGTTGTATCAAACGAAGCTAATGGTGCTGACTACAGCATATGTGTGGATTTAGAAAATATAACCTCGGCTCTCGCTACCAGTGCCTGTAATGATTCGTATTCTGGCACTTATACTGAGAGTAGCTTATGTGATGTGGCAAGCGGTATTCAAGGATGCACTACCACAGACGCAGAATCATCAATCAAAACAACGGTATGGCTTTCAGGCTCTAGTTGGTCAGTTGGAGCCAATGAAAGCGAAAGCCTATGCACAGATGCTACAGCTACAACAAAATAGAACTGCTTGTTTAGGATACTAATTCCATGGCTCTGATTTTGGTCATTGACGATGACTGTGATTATAGTTCTACCTTAAAGGATCTATTAGAACTTCTAAGTCATAAGGTGTTGATTGCTACCACTGGCATAGATGCACTAGAATTACTTATTTCTAAACGCATGCCTATAGAGTTGATTTTGATTGATGAAAATATGCCAAAAATTAAAGGATCGATTCTTGCTCAAGTCATTAAAAAACAATTGGATCCTCCTCCACCTTATATTTATGTAACAGGGGAATTGGGGCTACCTGAGGAAGCAGAAGGCCCAAAGGTTTTGCGCAAGCCAGTAGGTCTGGAAGATCTCCGTGATGCGATCGAACTTTGTTTAGCTCAGAAATGAACAAACAAGCAGCATGCGGCGATAAATTTGTCATAGTCTCAATAGGTTTTTCTGATAATTTGTATCGTATCAATGACCTGCTCCAGCTCTGGCAGTATGTTGCTATAGTTTAAGGCAGTTTGATTCTTTAGACTAGGAAGACGAAATCGACGAATGCAAACCTCAATTTTGTTACCTATAAAGGGAAACGGAGACAAGGAGTATGCTGATTGAGATACTCTTACCAAGGTGAGAACTTGTCCTTCACCTTCTTTCCTGGGAACAATATAACGTCTGCCATCAGATTTAGGTGAGATTAGATCGAGTGCTAGAACATCAAAAAATACTAACTGTGCTAAGGATGTTTCTAGCAACTTGGAATTAGTATAGTGCTCGGTAAGGAATTCTTTTGATAGGCTTAGCTTGAGTTTATTTTGTCTCCTAGTTTCAGCTTCAATAAAATGTCGAACAAGTTCATCCTGCCAGCTGTTCGGGCATGATTCGCAGTGTCTACAATAAAGCTGACTAGCTAATATGCCACAAAAGGGATGGTAAGCGGCAAGTTGGCTTATCGTTTTCTCCCATGCACGTGAGATCTGTTCAAAGGGTAAAAAACGGAAATCATAAGGCAGTCCTAACGCAGGATCATTTGGAGTTTCAAAATCTGTTTGGCTCCAACCCTCATCAAGGTGCCCGCATAAGTGTTCAAGATGCTCTCTTGGGTTCAGCTCTGTGAAGCTATGATTGCCAAATTTTCTTGCCAGTTGTAAGGCGACTCTTTGGTGCTCAATCTGTAGAGATACTAAACCCATGCAGGAATCAGCAGAAGTGACAATCATGGAAACCTCGTTAATTAAAGAGATAAGGCTCTTCAACTTTTAAGGAAATTAAGATCTAAAGTTGTTTTTGCTGCTAAGCTACTTTAGAATCTTGCACATTGCACCTTAGCTATCAAGGAATATTTTTAGAGACTTCCACAGCGCCATGCGTTTTTCCTTTTTAAAGGATGATAAGTTGCTTAAACATTCTGTTATTAGGCCAATTTCTTCTGGGTCAAGATCTTTGAGTAAGCTTAAGAGCTTGCTTAATTGTTTTGGCTGTTCTTTTAATTCCTTCAAACTTTTCAAGCTTTGCCCCAGTTTAGAAAGTGAAACAAGTTGAGAATTCATCTTATACTCCTTAAACTACTTGGAAAATAGACTGAAAAATTCTGCTCATATATGAACCTTTTTTGTAAGTGAACGCTAAGCCCAATGTTTGAGGGCTCACTTTATATTATATTCCACCTGGCTTGAGGGTTTGGGTCAAGTTGAAAGAGATAGGGGGGAGGGGCTAAGCTCCTGTATCCAGATAATTACATAACGAGGTTGGGGACGTTAATTTCTAACTCACTTTGAGCCTGAATTTCGTCAATGACCTCTTCAGAATTTTCTTTTATTTCTTCGATCTGCTCACATTTTTCTACCAAAGAACCCTTTAAAAAAACTCCGCTGATGACCAAGCCTGCAAGGATAATGGTTAATAGCGACATTTTCATGATTACTCCTCTAAATGAGATAAATCATCCAGTAATATGGACTTCCTCTTAAACAAGCAAACTATGCGCCAAGTGTAGATTACTGTAATTAAACGCTAAATTTAGAACTGTTTGCTTAGGTTTCAACAGACTGTCAATTTTATGATCAATTTGGTCTGTTTTTCCGGTAAAGTTTGTTAAATTTAAAAGAAAAAGTTCCGATGTTAAGCCGCATGAAGAAATCATTACCACTCTTAATTAGTGTCTGGTCGGAAACTAAATTCTTGCCTTTGCAACTCAGTTTTTTTTATCGCGGTTGAAATTAATTTTAAAAACTCTTCTTATTTTCCAGTGATAAGTGAAAAATACCATATTTTCGGCAATTAAATATCTTCG
>JBGCDR010000162.1:0-6613 GCA_045105515.1 Oligoflexales bacterium | reverse complement strand
TGCTGCTAATGCATTATAAAAAAAACCGTTCGAAACTACAAAAATGTTGTTGGATAAGCATTTTTTTCAGAATTAATTTGTCTCTATTCTGAATCTATGAGTCAGGAGGCTTAAATGTGGTTTGTCCAAACTAGAAAACTTTGGACTATGTGAGTTCGACTTTGAAAAAAGCTGTATTGATAGCATTCATTGCCAAATTCATGATTATCACAGCTGGTAAAGCCAACGCTGAGAAAGGACTCGATGTACCTACCTTCTTTTTTAACCTGGGAGGTGGTTTAACCACTTATAAAAGTGAAGCTGTTAAAAGCAATGATACGAGCTTTTCTTTTGGTTATGGTCTAGGCGTCTTTGGAGGGCGCACCAACAATTTTGGCATGTACTTTAGCAATGAACTCAATACTACAGACTTTGTCTATGCAGATAGCACGCAAAAAAGCAAGGTCATCACAAGTTTCCAAGATACACTGATTCGTTATCGTCTGGGCCCCTTTTACATAGGTCCAGCATTTACTCAAATGCTTATGACAACAACAAGGCAAGATACAGAATACCTAGACTTTATCGCTACAGGAATTGGTTTTCACACCGGCTTAAGGATGACTTTCAAGCGCGAAAGCATTGTCTTTCTCGAAGTTCTTTCTGCCAGTTCCTCGGCAACGAAAGAGGCAATACAAGACCCTGTTTCAAGCCCCGTTTCAGTGGGCGCTCGGACTGATATCCATTTGGGAGGAATTATCAAGTTGACTAGAGATCTTGTAGATATGCAAATTGGCTATAAACAGCGGACATATGCTATTTCGGTAGGTGGAGAATCATTTACTGAAACCGTGAGTTTTACCTGGATAGGTTTTGGCCTAAATCTGTACTTTTAAAGAACCACTGTCGACTAATTATCGATCAAGAAATTCCCGACTTTGATTCATTAGATCTAAAAAAACAGCCTTTTTATCATCTTCGATCGAATGAGCAAGCTTTTCAAACTCTCCCCGCATTTTCGTTAGCATTTCCCTTGAATATTTGTTGAGCGTTTGTATATCAAAGTAAAGATTTTGGTTCTCATGAATAACTGGCTCCGACACAGCTAGCTGAGTCCGAAAGGTAGTACTAGCAAACTTATTTAGTTCATATAGAGATATGCCACACTGACTCAAGAACTGGCCAAAAAGGAGGTTAACAAAATGTGAGGAACCAAGAACTACAGCCATCAACTCATCATGTTTTTCAATAGGAATTCGTAATATCTGTGCAGTGGTATCCTGAAAAAGCTCTAAAATCCCATTGAAAACCGCATCTTCTTCCTCCAAAGTACATAGCACCAAGTTCCTGCCGGCAAGCATCTGGGCATCAGGTCCAAACATGGGATGAATTGACCCTATCTTGATTCCTTGTTCCCTCGCAAGGTAAATTTCTTCGATCAAAGGCTCTTTCAAACTACAAACATCAAACACTATAGCGGAAGTGCGACTATTCTTGATTATGTTGATGATTTCTCCAGTTTGGGCAATAGGTGTGGCTAAAATAATCAAATCCTGCTCCAAACACTCCCCAAGCAAATCCTTACTTTCGTTCGCCCTATTTACAAGATCAAGTGTAGGGTTTGCATAAGGATCCCAAATTTTCACCGTATGCCCAAATGAATTAAAGTACTGACAAAACCATTGCCCCATTTGACCACCACCACCCACGATGAGTGTTTTTTTTCCAGATTCTGTAGCCGATAAATTGGAGCGATTTCTATTTTCATCCTGGATATGGACCGCATACTTCACAAGTAGATGCGAAAGCTCCTTACTTAACTCCTGGTACATGCCTAATTCTGATGCAGTTTTTAGATTGCGCTCCCATACAGCTTTCTCGACTTTATAGTCTTTCACCGGTAGATTCATCTTACGTTTGAGTTCACCAACTTCTACCGCATAATTCAAGCGTTGTTGAACCAAACTTAGAATTTGATTATCTACTTGGGCAATTTTATCTCTTAATTCACCTAAACTTAGCTCTGACATTTTTCTATCTCCCAAGGCCAATGAAAGAAAGATTCTATCAGGTTTATAAGTAAGATCCAACTGCTTGAAGTGGTTTAAGGGAGCCAGCTTCACGGATCCAGATAGCAATCGCGTATGCTTTCAAAGGGCTTGGTGACTTTAGTTGGTAAGAAAAATTCTTTGAATATTTTTTTTGTTTTGCGACCAATGGAATCGTTTGATGGGAAAGGGCAACAAACTCATGCTTAAGAGTTCTTCCAGCATTTTCTCCCGCTTTGATGTGGCGTTTAATGCCTAAGCCGAGTACAGCAATATGAGCCTTCAGTACCATCCCTGTTTTCAGTCCTTTAAAAACAACTTTGCCATTACCATCGCCATCCAGATGAACACTTAGCTTTCCCTGGCCATCAATCTTGACCTTAGGAGGTAAACTATTGCTTCGCCAGCCTCTCCAAAGCTTTCCATTCAACACAATTGAGGGAGTAGCCACCGTTGAAGACTTCCAAATCCGTGCATAGCTTCGCTGCAAGTTTGATAATCTTGGAGATGAAAAAACATCAGTCCATCCGATATAGTTCCAATAATCCACGTGATAAGCAACGGGAATGTAATCTATAAATGCTTTACCATGTTTCTTAAGGTCAACATACCAATCATCAGCTGGTGGACAGCTACTACACCCTTCTGAAGTAAAAAGCTCAAGAAGATGGGGCACATCCTTTTTTGATTTAAGCACCTTTGATTTCGCATAAATATGAGTACTAGATAAAGCAAATCCAAAACATATCAAAACTAATCCCAAGCGAATATTATTAAATATCATATAATTTCTCCTGATTGAAAACAAACACCCTACAAGGTATTCGTGAAGGAAAGCAAAAAGTTACAGCAATCTAACTTTTTTTACCTAATTATATCAAATATCTAGACAAAACATCCCTAATTACTACATACTAACTACCGATCAATCGTTTACCTCTCACTCTTAAAATTGAAAGTGTGAATATTTCAGTAAAATAATCGACTTTACATAATAGAAATATATTTTCATTAGGAATTGCTCTTTGATCGACCTAAAAATATTGTTTCCAAGCAATGCTATAAAAAAAAGATTTTTATATATCGTATTCTCAATATTGACAATCATCAGCCACACCCCAGTTGTAGCTTCCGACTTAAGCTCATTCACCATATCTTCTGGTTTTCTTTTTTTTTCGTCAGAGGAACAAACCCCTGAAGGCTCAGCCAAGATTGAAGATAAAAACGTTTCTTTAGAAATGGGCTATATTACTAAATACAAACTCTATTTTGGATATAAATTTATCTACAACGAAAAAATAGTGAACATTGACTCGCAGATAGCAACTGCACATGGGCCTAGCATCGGTTTGATCTTTCCTGAATACTATTTTTCGTTGATAATAACAGGCTTGATTGATTACAACTATACTTATCTAAATTATTATGACGAAGAGCAGCAGGACGGATCATTCAGCCGCACAAAGACCAACACAATATATACTGGCAAGAATGCGTGGGCGATAGATTTTAATTTCATTCCAGGTAACGGACCAATTAGATTGGGACCTGGGTTCACGTATATGGTTTTCAGTTACAACAAACTCGAATTTGAATCTACATTTATCGGAAACAGTGCTGGATCTACTACTCGAGATAACAATACAACAAGGAGCGACCTAAGCCTTGATAATGGGACTTGGAAGGATTCCTGGATATTTCCATATATCAAACTTAGCATGTTTTTCTGAATCATCCTACTATAGCAATCTACATAAATTTTTTAGTATAAACAATAGTTAGAATAGTACTATTACCACTCCTTTTGCGTACCCATTAGTAGGGTTCGCTGAAACTAATCCCAAAAAATCAACCTGATAATTCTTTTTATTTTAAGGATCTTAAAGGTGTTTTCAATAATATTTTTATTTTTAGATAATTTATCCGATGGTTTATTTATCTGGAGCAGAATAAGCATTCTCACTACAAAATGTTAGTGAAGCGCCTGAACAAAAGGCAAAGCATTCTAAAAAGATGCTATAGAGGAAAATAGATTTACCTTACTGGGACACAAAAATGATTTTAAATAAAATTACCTCTATAGTATTAGCTCTCTTCATTTCATTGCTAGCCTGTTCAAACGAAGAAGAAGGCAAGTTAGAAGAAGAACCCGCAACCGAAAAACTTGTAACTGCAACAGTTAAAAGAGCTAGTGGCGGAATCAAATCTAGTATTAATGAAGGGCTTCATCTAGAAAACTCAGAAATTGAGGTAATACCAGATGAAGAAGAAGTTGAAGTTGAAGAAATAGAAGAACTTGAAGAAGAAGAAAAAACCGATATTGAAGAGCCAATAGAAGGAAAAAAAGAAGATAGTGAAGTCAAAATAGACGACACTGTTTCTAAAGAAATAGACCCTGAAATAAAAGATGAAGAAGATCTGATCCCTGAAGTAAAAGACAAAGAAGAAGTATCAGAAAAAGAGACTGAGACTGAGACTGAGGAAAGTACTGAAAAAGAAGCTGATTCAGTAGTTTCCAGTAATAAAGAATCAGGTGATGAAGAAGAAAACATTCCAGAAGAAGATGAATTAAGCGAAGAAGAGCTAGCTGATGAGGAAGATGATGAATCTTCTGATGCTGAAATTAACGAGCAAGAAGAAATTACAGATGAAGAAGAAACTGAAAAAGATGAAGAAATTATCGATGAAGAGATTGCATTAACTTCGATAATAGTTGATTCTACCAACCCTGAAATTGTAAGGGTTAGGCCAAAGCGCGGGAAAACCATTTTTAGAATTAAGAAACATGAAGATTTCCGTCCAGGAACCTATAGAATATATGCAAAATGGAAAAGATCAGAATTTGCTGACAACTTATCATTAAGAAGACTCTCGATCATCGAGAAAAAGAGAAGAAATAGTCGGGTGTGTCAGCAAGACGTAGCTAGCCTAGAAGATCAAGATGAGTGGAACCTTGTAGGGGTATTTTACTTGACTAAAAAAGCAAGAGTCGTCATCAAGAATAGAAGAAGAAGTCTTTTTACTATCTCAAATGCTCTAAGATTTGATCTGGTGGAAGCAGATAGCGAAGTAGTGCGCAAAAAGAGATGGAAATGCCTAAATGGACAAATTAAAGGATTTGGACTAAAGTAGCGTCAACTTCGACTACGAAGTTGGGGTCTCCTTAAAAGACTTAAATCCCTCTACTGAACTATTTTTTACCTTTAAAACAATAGACTCCCCAAATATCAATTTTATCTACATCTTTAAAAAAGGTGCCCACATGGGGTTTAATCATTTTGACTGAATTAACTTTACGGGGAAATAGCTTAGTAATCACCTTTTGGTCGTGATTTTTGTGGAAATATAGATAAAATAACGAACTTTTCAATGTCCAATTACCAGAAAATTTTAAAGGAGCATCATCATCTAAAATATGTACATGGAGCAAAAATTTGTAATCTGAAGTCAGATCCAACTTTATTCCTGCGCTACCATTACCACCAGATCGACAAGAAAATACTGAAGATAAATCCTTTCCTGCAGCAGCTTGCATGTATATTAAATGGATAATTATAAGAAGAAGAAGAATGGATTTCAAAGCAATCCCTAATTCATGCAATTATGTTATCGATTGAATTCATGATTAAATCTTTCAATTTAGTTTGAAATAGTTGCAATTATTGTTGTCTGGCCATTGTCCACTGGTCGTTTTCTTTCCGTTAGTCGGTTGGACCGAAAGTTCATCATTTCTTGTGACAAATACACAATTGGCTCTTCCAATATCTGGAAAAACTCCATCACCATCAGCACGATCAATGCTGGAGGAAACAGGACCATCTGGATGGCCATGAAATGCCTCACCATAAGGCCTTAAGTCTCTATCTTTCACAGATCTGCGATCGTCAATTAGATTGTTAAAAAGATCGTTAGGTAAATCATTGCAGTCACATTCTCTTAATCTTCTCTCTGGGCAATCTAATATCCTTTTGTGCTCAAGATCAACTAAATATCTGTGATGTTCAATCCACTCAGCGGTATCTGTACCAACTGAGGCTCTCGAACCAGAACATGATATTCCCACCCAATTTCCTTCTTTTTCAACTTGTAAATTACTTTTAAGTCTATCATCTGTTGGACTTTCCTTATCTCCTTTATCCGACGGATCGCTTGAGGAATCCATAGAATCACCGTTATCAAACGAATCCATGGCATCAGCATTATCAGACGAATCTGTAGAATCACTGTTGTTTGAAGAATCCACAGAATCACTGTTATCTGAAGAATCCATAGTTTCTGTCAAAGTTTCTTGATCTTTTTCATTTTCATCATATGCATTCCTAGGTTTTGATTTACTACAAGCAGATGAAACAATCACACATACTAAAAAAAATCCAAATCGAAACAAGATAAAACGATCATTTTTTTCTGCCATTATTCCTTAACCACTAAAGCTTAGTTTTTCTTAACTAGTGTCTGGTCGGAAACTAAATTCTTGCCTTTGCAACTCAGTTTTTTTTATCGCGGTTGAAATTAATTTTAAAAACTCTTCTTATTTTCCAGTGATAAGTGAAAAATACCATATTTTCGGCAATTAAATATCTTCG
>JBGCDR010000161.1:0-52597 GCA_045105515.1 Oligoflexales bacterium | reverse complement strand
AGTTCATACTGCCTTTTCCGTAACGCTCACGACCATGACTCTTTATCAAAGCCGCTTACGGTGGTTTGCAGTCTCCTCCTGCAAGGCGACTGCGAGGGGCCATACCCTCATCTTTCACGCTGCTTGCTGCAGCACACTTATATCGCCTGCCAGAACCTCACCAGGGGCTGATGGCAGGCTATTATGATCTTCAACTTTGAATAGCCTGTCAGCAATTGGACTATTATGATTTGAGTCAGTTGTTTTAACCATAAATTTCTTCTTTAACCTGGCATCTAGCCCTAGCTCCTGCATATACTTCGCTACAGTATTCTCGCTGACTCTAAAGCCTTTATCTATGAGATCATCATAAATCCTTGGTGATCCATATGTCTTATCACTCGCAAGAAAAGATTCTTTGATGGCAGCACAGAGCTTTTCTTTTCTGACAAATTTGATGGTCTTTTTGCAACTTTGCCATTTGTAATACCCACTCCTGCTAACGCCAAAGTAGGTGCATAAGAAGTCTATCGGTATTTGGCTACTTTCATTGCTTATGGCTTGTATCACCGCAAATCTTCCATCTGTTCTGCGCAAAAGATGGCTGTGCTTTTTTTTAAAACCTGGTTAATCTGACTTACATATGTAAGCTCTTTTTTGAGCTTTTTAACCTCTAGCTCCAGGTCTTCGTAGCTCGGCTTCGCTATGGTTCCTGATGAGCTTCCTTGTGAGCCATATTTCTTCTTCCAACCATTTAGGGTGGATAGAGATACCCCTAGTTGCTGACATGTCTCAGTTACACCTATTTCTAGGCACTTAGCCACTGCAGCTTCTCTGAATTCTACACTGTAAGTAGGTCTTGATGGCGATTTCATTTTCACGGCTTATCTCCTTGATTTCGGTAATAAGCCATTCGAATAGTATTGTCTACCGTTTTTGGGGAATCTCATCTTTCCGAGGTCATTGATTGAAGTTGATTCCCAATTTCCAGTATAACAAGATTTAAATTTAAGATGATTAACATACTTTTAGTTTGATAATTAAAAATCAACGAAAGCATCTTTAAAAGAATTACAGGAGCCACATATTTGCAAAAAAATTGATCGCAAAGAAATCAAGAATATGCAAGAATGTGAGCTAAAAAAGTAACCATATTAATGAAGGTTTGCTAGACCTAGAAAGATTCGTGTCCGTCTGCTGCTCAGCGACATACTTAGTCTCCGGTTCTGAGAATGATTTTTTATGAGCTTGGATTGGAAATACGAAGAATAGCAAACTTAGTCTGGTTAAAAGTTAGTGCACTTGATTTTTTCGAGTCCCTCCTTGGAAGAACTATATAAATGAAGTATGGAATGAATTCGGAAACTGGAATAAAGTCATTTACAAAGAACGTAAGGAGTCGCTTACAAACATGAATTTCTATTTATAGGTCATTTTTACGAGATTATACTCTTTACAATATTGAACCTACATATCTGTTGAAAGGATAAAAAATATTGTATCCTACCACCTTTGCATATAAAATATGCACGGAGTACTCTAAGAAAAATTTAATAGTCAATATCATAAAACAGCACCAATGATTAAAAATCTTGAAGAGAAATCAAGGATAAAATAACAGTCTCAAAATATTTTGACTAAAATAATCAATGAAAAATGTTAAAAAAGATTTTACATAGCATAGATTGTACTTGATTAGCCCATTTTAATGCGTTTTTAGATGAATTTCATGTACCTTTTTTTTGTAGTATGACAGTTGCAGTTATATGTTTATGTTTCTTGCACTATTTTTCTTATTCTATCACCCCACTTTTTAACAATTTTGAAAACTTCGACTTATGTTTTTTTCAAGCATTTATCGCTAAATGAAAACCGGAGCATCTATGTTAACCTTGATATATTTGGTTGAAGGGTCATTTTTTATGTGTACACTGGAGCATTAGTCAGTTAGCCATTCTGAAATACATAATATTTTATGTATGTCATGATTAGGGGGCTGGGGTGAACAAAAATTTCATAAAATGGCTTATTGCATTTGTAGTTTTAGAAATGGTTCTAGCTAGGTTGGCTCTTCAAGTAAAAACCTCACTAGGATGGCGCTACAATTACGCCTTAATACCAATATTCATAATCTTAACTTGGTTAGCATTAAAATGGAGCCTTCTCGAGATAGAGAAGAAGTCTGCTGCTCTTGCAGTTGTTTTTGTTCTATTTCTAAAGCTTGTGCTAAATGGAATACCTTTGAAAATTAGTTTAAATAGTAACCTCATATGGCAATTGTTTCCCTCTTTCTTCGAAGAGGTTATTTTTAGAGGAATTTTATTCAAAAATCTTGCTGAATTTGAACTTAACAACAAATACTTAAGATTGGGTAAATTCCCAGCAATATCCATGATTGCCGTATGTTTTATATTTGCTGCAGGACATCCTGTTGAGACATTTTTCAATGTGTTCGACGCTTCTCTATATTTTTCAATGATGTATGTTTTTACCAAATCTTACGTTGCAGTGGGGCTAGATCACTTTCTCCAGAATACCTATAGCAATTTTTGGGAATAATTGGCGGGCTAAGGGTAGTCAAAAGGAAGTCATAAAAAAATGCAGTCGCTTTTTTTTATTCCGCTAGCCAAGGATGGAGAGTGTACTCCACCCTGGCATTTTTTCTTTGCCGATTCATCTCCCCCTAAATATTTCAAGAGCTTCGCAATGAAATATTATAGGCGGAGTATTCTAGGGCTTTTTTGATAAACAAGCTGCCAACTCCCGCAGCTCTCTGGATCACGCTGCATTTTTAAAGCTATAGGCGAAATAATTGAAGTTGTTTTATCGGCGCCAATCAATTAATTATTCCTTTTTTAACGTGTTAAGGATATCTCTCTTAAATATTCTCTAAGGCCACTTGACTTTTTTGTTTAAGTATAAAAAATACTTTCAATTTTTTTCAATTTTATCGATAAAAAGATCTTTGAATGTTAGTTTTCTTATGTTCCGATTTTCCTCAATTTCGGGAGATTGCGGCTTTTCTGCTCCAAAAGGTACCTTCTTTGGTCGCAGAAATGATATTTTACCGGAAAAGATGGCTGTAAGAGGGTTGCTTTTCTCACATGCTCTCTTCTCCATCAATGAAGAATTATTTATCCTTTGCTAAATTGTGACGATGGAGAATATTAAATCGTTCCAACCTATTTACAGATGTAATCAATCTTAGATTTTTCCTTAAAGATATTATTAGGAATAAGTTCTTTTATAACTAAACCACTAAACCCTTCGTTTTTTGAGAATTTTAGCTAACTTTTCATGTCTTCAAGATGCTATTTTTCACAGTTCTTGTAGTGAGTTTATCTGAAATTACTCTGTGAAAAACTTAAGTGAGTCTAAATTGGGGTCCAAGAATTGTTCAATTAATATTTTCTCCAAATCTTAAATATCTAAACGGATGCAGTTCCTTCCAATTTAATTTTTACTAGTCAAATCATCGTTACCGATTTCAAGGGAATATGATTAAGTGCATCTAATAGACTTAATTTATTTTTGGTGATGTTGTTACAATTAACGCCGCAAGCTTAAAATGAAAAAAAACATAAAATATCGTTTTTTTTTATTGAGATATTTCATCTGTTTACTAGATAGTTTGCAGACAATTCCCGTTTTACAGGATTTTATGGCATGGACAAAATTAATTTACAAGGTAAATATTGGTTACTGATTGTTACATAAGAATCAGTAGTAAATCCTTAAAAGAATCGGTGTAGGGAGTTTATGATAGTGAAAAATTTTTGGTAAATTGAAACTTTGTGAACAAATATTATCTCTCTTTTAAGGTAGGCATTCAAAATAATGCTTTGTATTGACAGCAGGAAAAATATGTTTTTGCTAGTCATAAAATCGCAGGATTCACACTTTTGTATGCAGGGTCACACTTCCATTTTTATTGCATATAAAAAATTAAGGGGCAATTGCTCAAAATTTTTAAAAGGGCTATAAATGACAATTACATGTGATATCAGCGAGCAGTCTATCAATACTGCGATCAAACAAAAGAATTTAAAAGTAAGTTATTATACGATAGACGTGCATTTGGGTGATCATGAAATTGATAAAGTCCTTCTTTTTAGCCCTGTAACAGGGAAGTTACAGTCCATAGATCCCGACTTATGGACTCAGATTTCTAAAGGGAATTTATCTAATCTAACTCAGAATGAGTTAGATTTACTGATCAAATCTAAAATAATTGTGGAAGAACATTCCAATAGCTTGCAAGAAGTAACCGAAGAAAATGAGGATTTTGTAGAGCAAAGCAAAATATTTAAGCTTGTAGTTCAACCAACAGCAGCTTGTCCGTTAGGATGCGGATATTGTGGACAAGACCACAGTTCAAAACATATGTCGGAGACTAATCAGAAAAAATTAATTGAGTTTGCCAAAAAATCTATAAAATCTGGGAAATTTAAAGCAATGAATATTGGATGGTTTGGAGCTGAACCGCTTGCTTCATTCAAGACACTTGAAGACATCTCTACTCAGTTACAAGGATTAGCAAGAGATAGTGAGCTTCGATATTTCTCAAATATTGTGACTAATGGGATTTTGCTTTCAAGACAGAGATTTCAGAAATTAGTAAATGAACATAATATTAAGTCCTTTGAAATAACGCTAGATGGTCTTGAAGAACAACATAATGTAAGGCGTCCACTCAAGAGCGGGCAGAATTCATTTAAGAGGATCTATAAAAATTTAATTGAAATAGCGGAAGTTAAGCCAAACGATGTGTCTATAACAATCAGATGCAACGTAGATGGCTCAAACAAAGATAGTATACCAAAGCTTCTTCAAAAAATGAAAGATGATGGGCTTCATGAAAAAGTTTCAGTCTACTTTGCGCCGATTCATTCTTGGGGAAATGATGCTCATAAACAGTCTGCTGAAAAACAAGCTTTTGCAGAATGGGAGATTGAATGGTTTTGTTTGATGATCAATCTTGGTTTTAAATTGTCTTTATTACCTGGTAGAAAAAAGCAGGTATGCTTAGCCGTAAATAAAAATAATTTTCTTATAGATCCTTTTGGTGGTGTCTATGGATGCACAGAAGTGAGTTTAGTGCCAAGTTACCATAAAAATGGCAAAAATATTCATGAATTTGGTAAACTGGGCGAACAAAATATCACGGGTAACCCCGAGAGAAATATTTTTGGAAGTTACAATACCAAAATTCAAAATAAAAGTACTCCTTGTTCTACTTGTCAGGTTCTTCCAGTTTGCGGAGGACATTGTCCAAAAGCATGGATTGAAGGTAAAGAAATACCATGTCCATCTTTTAAATACAACATACGTGAGAGGATGCTACTTTCCTATCTATTAAAAATAAATAAGGGGAAACAAGATTGAATATGGACATATTGTCTGATAAATCGACATCTTTAATTTGTTGAAATATTATTGAGACAATCATTTATAGCTGAAACTATTTCCAAGGCTATCTTTCGGTCGCAATAGTATGGATATTCAGTTACACGGTATTTGCGAACATACAATATAAAGGTGTACAGTACTCATGGAAAGCATTATTTAGTTTTGTCGTTAATTAAAAATTATTCAAAGACTTGTATATCACAGGTCTTTATAAATAACAACTTATTAGGAGTATATGATGAAAAAATCAAAGATTATCCACGCTATTGCATTGACAAACTTGATTATAACTTCAGGTATTAGCCAAGCAGAGACGAAAAAAGGTTGTGAGGAGAAACAAAGAAGTAATCGAATTGAAAATGTACAAGACGGTGATCATTCCCCAAATCACAATGGATGTTGTGGCGGAGCAACATGTAACGGTTCTTGTTAATTTCTATTAAAGTAAGGATATTTTCATGAAAGAAAAAAAAGTAATTAAAGCAATTGCTGCCATCCAATTATTATTAGCTGCTGGAAATTCTTTTGCAAATGTGAAAAATATTCCAGAAACAGAATGTAGGATTGCCAGTATTGAATCTAGTGATTCTAGTGTGCATTCAAATGGATGTTGTGGTAGCGGCACGACATGTAATGGTACTTGCTAATAGCAAGTAAAGTTAGGACCAAAATGGAAACTTTCTGCATCTTTTCAGAACCCAAAGATATTAATATATTCAGCAATTTAAAATTGTGGACAGATGATCTGAATAACATCTTTACAGATGCAGATTGTTTCCAATTATCAGACTCAAATCTATCTAAAATAATTAATCAGCTGTCCTTTATCTTTTTCCTTTCTGGAGACAAGAAAGTTAGTCAAAGTACTTGCAAGATGTCGATCGACTTTTTTGCACGCAAGAGATCATTATTTCATGTTGGGATCATCCAGCCATGGATTAATCTAGCTAGAATTCACCGATTAGAGAGGAATTTTGTAGCAGCAAATGAAAAGCTTGGTCAATTGATTCTCAATGAGATAAATATAGAAAAACATCGGATCTCTAGAAAAAATTTATCTCTCGACGATCAGTTACTCTGTAGTAAAGTGTATTTTACAGAGTCATGCAAAATCGCTATCCAATTAAGAGACTACGATTATTTAAATGAGATAACTAAAGAGTATGTCATAGATAAACTCATGGTTTCTGAGGTAAGGTTGATAAGCCAACTGCTTGCAGAAAATTTTGATAATGCATTGGATTTATGTTACGAGGCACTTGAAAAAAGTTCCCAATTTAAGTGGATATATATACTATATTTTTCGATTATTTTCGCGGAAACAGGGTATCATGCGGAATTTAGAAATACTGCGAACAAGATTATAGAATCGTATGTTGAAGTTAAAAATAGTCTTAATTCTGGATGGGTTGAATTTTTCCTGTATTTTTCTAAACACCTGAAAAGTAATGGTCTGACTGCTGAATATTTAAAGGTATTGAACTTAGTTTCAGGAGACTTAATTGAAGCTGGAGAAGAATTGAGACTTTGGTCTTCTCTTTTACAAATTTCTAGGGCTTCATCATTAAATCCAAAGTATGAAAAAATTCTAAAAAAAATTGAGCAGAATAGCAATTATTTCTCTATTTCAAAACAATGTAAAGCTCCAGCTGAAGCTTATAGATTATTACATAAGATAGAAAATCATCTTAATAAGTGACATCCACTTTCAATAAGGTCAGACAACAATGCCTAAATTTTTTTTTGTATTGCTACTAACTCAGTTTTTTCTATATAGCCATGCTAGTTATGGAGATCCATCTTTTTATTGGAAGGAAAAATCTCCATCTCAGGCTTTTTCGGAATCCAAAACTACTAATAAACCAATATTACTATTTTGGTCTGCATCGTGGTGTCAACCTTGTATGATTTTTAAAGATAAGGTTTTAAATCATCCTGCAGTTCTAGATAAAATGTCAAATTTTGTTCCCATATATTTAGATGCAGATGCGGAATTTTCATCAGAGTGGCTAAAAAGGTATTCAATTACTTCTTATCCTACTATTATGTTCATAGATAAAAATGGTCAGATAATTGAAAAAATAAATGCAGGGATTGAAGTTGATGAATATATGCAACTCCTTGATCGTATATCCAGTATAGGTTCTTTGCGGACTGCAGATGAAATTATAGATTCCGTAATTAGCAATGGTGAAGCTAATTCGATATCTGAAGTTGGCAGAATTCTTTCTTATGGATGGTGTTATTCAAAAGAGGCAAAGCCGTTTACGTCGATTGATCAGAAAAAATATTTTTTTAGTAAACTTTATAGTAGTAAAGATTTATGGCCTAAAAGCGCAGAGGATCGAATCTATTATCAATACATTTACCTTCTCTCAATATTAGATGCTCCAATAACAGAAACATCACGCAAGGAATTGGTCACTCATTTGGATAAAATAATCGATTCTCCTAGTAGATTGTCAAATCTAATTTGGGACCTTCCTTTCAATCTACCTGATTTTCTATCAATTCTCAAAATAACAGAACAGAATGAAAAATATTTTAAAAAAATTAGATATCATGCGACTAGTGACTTGATGGAAGATTTCCATAAAATTATTTTATGGAAGGGAATTATTCAAAAGGGTTTAAATCTGACATCTGATGAACTTCTTGCCGTAAAAGAGCTGCTTACCTCGGTTTTTAATTCTCTGGAAAAAAATAGAGCCAGAACCCTTGAGATAAAGACCGTTGGTGAGCTAGCAATAGAGATTGGGTTGTTCGATATAGCACAACTCTCAATAGATAGTCTGGTTGAAGATGAGGTAGTAGGCTCAATTTTCAAAGATTTACAAGGTTATGCGTATGAAGTACAAGGAGATGAACGATCTATAAAATTTTACATGGAGTCCGCTAAATCTGAAAGAGGATGGATGAGTAGATTGATGAGGACAAGAAAGGTACTGAATTCAATTACTAGAAGTCCTTATAATACAGCAAAACTGTCAGAATTCTTGATAGAAATTTTTAGAGGAATCCCTGACTACGATGAACCAGTGTTTTTAAAATCTCTCAATAATACTTTGAAAATAATATACTCCCTACCTAATAGCAATGAAGTATCTGAAATAATTTCTAGTAAGCTATCCCCGAAAAATAATTTTCATAAGAATCTATTATTTAGTTTAAATCAGAAAATTCCAATTCAATCTAGAAGTGAAAGATTAGATTTTTCTGCTAAAGTTGGAGTACTTAACAAAGATGGAACTAGGGAATTAACTTTACAAGTAATAACAGATCCAAATTGGAAGACCCTTGTTAAATTACCAAATGGTAAGCCAGGAGTTGAGCTAATACCAACTGTAGAAGGTAAGGTGTTGCAACTCAATGTTTTAAGGGAGCCTAGGACTAAAAAAATAATTCAAAACCAAAAAAAATTGGAAATTTACCCAGCCAAATACCGAATTTTATATGATTTTGCGATTGATGAAAAGCCAGATATACCGATTAATTTTTTAGTGAAAGTAACTTTGTGTAATCAAATATGTAAGCAACAAACCATTTCAATTAACGGGAAATCCACATTTAATGATGGCTACTTGGGACTTAGTTTGGAAGACGAAAAGCATAATTTTTCAACCAATGAAAACGTTGATGAAGAGTCTTTAAACTTAGTTGGAAATGACCATTGTGATTGGAGTATGGATTGGTATAACGATAGCATAATATTTATGATAATCTTGGCATTTATCGGTGGCCTCATACTTAATGGAATGCCTTGCGTCTTACCAGTAGTTGCATTGAAGGTGCAAAACCTAGCTGATTGGAAGTCGATATCTAGTTCTAATATACGCCGGTTCTCCCTGTTTTATTGCCTAGGAATCATGTTTAGCTTTATAGTATTAGCTGCAACAACATTCATAATGAAAAGTTTAGGACAAGCAGTAGGTTGGGGATTACATTTTCAATCTCCTCAATTTCTTTACTTTATATTGTTGGTTATGTTTATTTTGACTCTGTCTATGTTTGGGCTCATTTACGTTCCAATAAACTTCACTTCTAAAATTTTTAACACATCTTTTTCGAGCAAATATCTCAATGAGTTTTTCAATGGGGTTATTGCAACAATTCTGTCTACTCCTTGTACAGCCCCTTTTCTAGGAACCGCAGTAATGTATGGAATTGGTTCTGACTCCTTCTTAAAAATGCTTTTTATTTTTATTGGTATTGGATTGGGACTTGGTTTTCCGTTCTGGATCTTTATGATCTTTCCAGGGCTAGTAGAAAAACTTCCCAAGCCGGGATTATGGATGGAAAAGCTCAAATACGTTTGTGCAATCATAATGCTAATATCGTGTGCATGGATTCTTAGCTCTTTGTTTTTAATTGAGGTTGCAAGAGAGAATATTTTTTTAATTTTGCTGAGTATAATTCTAATTTATTCAGCAATTCATGGAAAAAAAATTTTAAGGAAAGCATGGATATTATCGATTTCAGCATTCTTGTTTACAATAATCACAGCTGCTAATTTAAAGAAGCAGCAAGATAACGACGGACCAAAATGGAAAAAGTGGTCTCCTGATGTTAGTCAGATAAATATTGCCAAAAACAATATGATTTTAGTTAATGTGACAGCAAATTGGTGTCTGACTTGCAAATGGAATGAACAGTTAGTTTTTAGTTCCTCGAAGTTCAATAAACTTGTGAACGAACTAAATATTGAGCTTTATAAGGCTGACTATACTGAAAAAAATTCAGATATCAGTGATTTTTTAAGAGAACACAACAAAGCCGGGGTACCAGCCTATCTACTCATAAACCATCGTCACGAGTTCCGAGACCTTGGAGAAATTCTAACTATTGATAGTGTAGCTAAGGCCATGAGGGACTTTAGCGAAACTTAAATTAATATAGGAGTAAATGGAATGTTATTTGGAAAACTATTAAGCGGATTGTTATTTACAGGAGTGGCTATGAACCCTATTTCCCATGGAGCTGCGGACAATTCTTTTGACATAGAAGTTGATAGTGGAAAAATAAGAATTGAATTTAGTGATTCAATTTCGGAACCTAAATTATCAATTCAGAATAATATGTGTGCATTTCCGCCCAAAGTTGTCCATAGTTCTAACAAGATTTCAGTAAAAGCTGCTGAAGGTTGCAAGCAATGGACTAATTTGAGCTTTTCATTACCAACTTTTTCGAGTGTAAACCTAGCAGTTGGTGCAGGCAATATTGAAGTGGACCATAGTGAATGGGTTGCTAAAGAATATAAAGTAGACACGACTGTCGGAAACGGAAATATTACGTCGATCACGGGTAAGATAAGAATAAGTAAGCTAATGATGTCATCATTTGCCGAAAGTAAATCTAATGGTGGGGATTTTTCTGTTACACTAGGTGCAGGAAGTGTTATTTTTAACTGATTACTTATGAATCTCTTGAGGATCTAATGTGAAATTTTCTATCGCCTAAACTAAGGTTATATTGTTCCAATCTTTTTTTCTTGCCTTGGGGCAGCTTCACATGAAACAACGGCATAATATAATTTTACAGACTTATTCTCAAAGAAAAATAGGAAAAATTTTATACATCGGAATATGATTCAGTACTAAAAACGAGCGATTCTAAGAGTAGCATTGTTTGTTGGGATTATGCTCGTAAATACAACAGAGTATATCTCCAAACAATGCTCCGAATAATTGTGAAATTGCCTATGACAATGATGTAATGCTGTAGCTTCACTTGTATTGTTACAAGTGCAGTGGTAAGTGTAAATGCAATTTTCCCAGCATATGGGCCCTTCAGTTTTTTTATCCTGGAATTTGGAATTAGAACGATAATTCGGATAGTTGTAACTTTGCAGATTGCTGCATAAAAATGATGAAGAACGTTGGTAACTCTAGCTCAAAAAGTGAATAGCCAAAGCTTCAATTCTCACAATTTATTATACGATTCCTCATTTCAATTTGGACGGTGGGTCGATTCTGCAGTAGTTAAATCAGTTTTGAACCTATCGTTCAAAACCTTCGGACTTATTATCGTTATGAAAGGGTCCCCAATGCTAAAAATTATCTCTATTCTTCTTATAGTGTCGGCACTTATTTCTAAGTCATCCTTGGCTTCCGAGCCCATAATTTCTATTAAAACAAAAACTGATATCAGATTATTTACTAAAAGCGAGTTACTTAAGAGAACGGATTTAAAAGATTTTACAATAAGCGATGCCCCCGCTTACCCAGACCAAAAAATAAACCTTAAGGCCGTTAAAGTATCTAGTCTATTTGAAGGCATTAAAATCTCTCATAATGCTGTTGTTCAATTTAGAGCAATTGATGGATTTGCCGCACCAATATCAAAAGATAGAATCTTAAACGAATCGCCGGATCAATCTATTGCCTACATTGCCATTGAACCAACATCAGATAAATGGCCTCCATTAAGCCTTGGGAAGCCGTCTGCGGGACCATTTTACCTAATTTGGGAGAACCCCAAGCTCTCTAATATTGGGCCAGAGGAATGGCCCTTTATGCTAGCTTCTTTTGAAATTAAAAGTTCCCTAATCGGACTCTATCCTCAAATTTTTCCGAAAAATACTGTGCCCGAAGACTCTCCAGTTCAGGAGGGGTTTAGAGTGTTTACGAAGAATTGCTTTGCTTGTCATACCCTAAACAAAACTGGACCTTCTCAAATTGGACCCGACTTAAACTTCCCTTTAAATCCTACAGAATATTTCAGTGAGCAGAACCTCCGCAAATTAATAAGAGATCCCCAAAGCATTAGAAATTGGCCAAAGTCTAAAATGTCTGGTTTCTCAGATGAGTTCCTATCCAATACAGAACTGAATAATCTAATAGAATACCTTAAGCACATGGCAAAGATAAAAAGTACATCTTAGATCCTGAAATTTGGCCAACTGGCACGATAATTCGGGGAGGGGATGGGGAGGGGGAACTTTGCAGATTGCTGCACAAAAATGATGAATGATGAATGATGAAGAACGATGGTGACTCTGGCTCAAAAAGTGAATAACGTAAAGCTTCAATTCTAACAAAGTATTATACGATTTCTCATTTCAATTTGGACGCGGGTTCGATTCCCGCCGCCTCCACCAAATTGAGTTCTGCCAAGATCCGATAACATCCACATCCTCTTGCTAAGTAAGAACTTATAAGACTTTCCAGCATCCGTCAAAGTCTACTTAAATCCATTGACATCCTAGATTTCTGGGGGCAACTTAAGGGGCAACTTGTACTAGATGGAGATCTGTTGCCCCCAATGCCTTTGACAAATACCCAGATCAAGAATGCGAAGCCAAAAGAAAAAACTTATAAGTTGTTTGACGGAGGAGGGTTACACCTAGAAATTTCTAAGTCCGGCGGAAAATGGTGGCGCTACAAGTACCGTTATGCAGGCAAAGAAAAGAAGGTGTCACTTGGCGTTTACCCAGATGTCACTCTAAAAGATGCAAGGACCAAACATCAAGAGTACCGGACCCTCTTAGCAGGCGGTATTAATCCAAGCGAACACAAGAAAGCTTTCAAAACTGCGCTGAGAAAGTCTTCTGAAAACGGATTTGAAATTATTGCTCGCGAATGGTTTAACAAAAACGAGGAAGCATGGAACGCCGCGCACGCTAAAAGAATTATTCGCAGTCTTGAGCTTAACGTATTTCCTTGGATTGGAAACACTCCTATTGACAAGATTAAGCCAATTGGCATTCTTCAAGTTATTCGCCGAATCGAGGAACGGGGAACCAATGAAACCGCACACAGGATCTTGAGCCGCTGCCGCCAAATTTTCCGTTACGCTATAGCCACAAGTCGATTAGATTTTGAACCTTGCTCGGATTTAAAGGGAGCATTGACACCTGCAACTAAAAATCATTTTCCAGCAATAACTTCACCAAAAAATATCGGACCTTTATTGAGAGCTTTAGACAGTTATCAAGGCTCTGATATTGTTAAAGCTGCGCTCAGACTTGCACCTTTAGTTTTTGTGCGCCCGGGTGAACTGAGACATGCCAAATGGGAAAATTTTGACTTAAAAACGAATGAATGGTCATTTGTATTGTCGAAAACAAAACAACCATTAATCGTTCCTCTTTCCAAACAAGCAACCAAAATTATAAATACAATAAAACCAATAACAAACGTTTCCCCATATGTATTCCACAGTGCACGAGACAGAAATCGGCCTATGAGTGACAACGCTATCCTTGCAGCACTTCGAAGATTGGACATATCTAAAGATGAAATGACCGGGCATGGGTTCAGAGCAATGGCACGTACAGTTCTCGATGAGGTTCTTGGATTTAGGCCCGACATAATAGAACACCAATTAGGTCACGCTGTTCGTGATCCCCATGGAAGGGCGTACAACCGCACAGCCCATCTTCAAGAAAGAAAAAATATGATGCAGGTTTGGGCTAATTATTTGGAGGAACTAAAAACTAACCATGAAAGATGACACACAAGATTACGGTGAATTAATTGATGATTTGATTGATTATTCTTCAGAAGAAGCCGCTTCAATAATATCAGGTATTAGAATTCCAAGCCACCTCAAGGGCACAGACTTCGTTAAATGTAGTGATCGAGAAAAAAAGATCTATTATTTCGACTGGCCGGGAGAAGATAAAGAAGGGAAAAAGAGATATTCGATTTGCTATAAAATTATTTTATCAGCAGTAACTGACGAGACATTAGAGAGTTTCGAACCAACTGGCAGAAAAGAGCTTCGAATTAAAAGAAGTGATTTGAAAAGTTTTATTAAAAAAAAGTACAAGCGCTTTCGCCCTCGAAACCTATTTTCAGAACAAGAAATCAACGAAGAAGAAACAGAAAATAAAGATAAAAACGAAATGGTCACCAGATGCAATGAGCTGAAGCATGAAAAAGAAAATTTGTTAAACCAGCTTACTGAAAAAAAAAATAAATTGATATCTATAAGCAAGAAATACGACATTATTTCAAAAGACTTAAATCCAAGGAAAAAGAAATCATTGCACAGAGTAATATCTGCATTAGTAGATACGATTTTTGAGTTAGTCCCTCGGAATACTATACAAAATCAAAGCGCTTTGATCACCTATCTCGCCTCGACCTTCGATGGTTACGAAGGATTAGCAAAGCGAACACTGGAGCAAACATTTCGAGATGCAAAGGAAATTTTTAAAGAACTATAAAAATTATACCATTTTAATTTTTCGCAATTGCTAACTTTTTATACCGCAACTAGAAGTAAAATCCTGTAGCTTCCCTTAAGATCTTTTCGGAGAACTAAAGCCGTTTAAGCATTCTCAATATGGAGGATATTTATGCTTAAATTCTTGCGCTTACCGGAAGTTAGATCGCGCACAGGGCTAGGTAGATCAACCATTTACCAATTAATTGAAAAAGGAGAATTCCCAAAACAGATTCAACTGAGTTGGAGATCTGTTGGATGGTTAGAGCATGAAATCGAGGAATGGATCGAATGTAAAATCGCTAATTTAAGTCAAGTCAAACAGGAGGATAAAAATGCAAATTAGGAATTCCGATGGGCTTAGTTTTGAAGATTCTGTAAGGCAAAGTGGAATGATCCCCCCCAATGACATGAAATATGGAGAGCCGTACAGAATTCCGGGTAAAGGTAAAGGATCAAAAAACCAAGCTGGTTGGTGCATACGCCATAGTGCTCACAAAGGGACCTTTGGGGACTTTTCAAGAGGTCTAACAAAAGAATGGGAGGGATCTTTATGTGACGGTTCGCTATCGCTTCCAGGAGACCTGCAAACTATTGAAAAATTAAAATGCGCGAGCAATTCGCATCCATACTTAGTAAGAAAAAACGTAAAATCTCACGGAATAAAAGAGGATAATGCTGGAAATTTAGTAATACCCATAAAAATTGGTGAAAGTTGCATTTCTTCACAAATCATTTTCAGAAATGGGTGTAAATTTTTCCAAAAAAACAAAAAGATGAAGGGAGGTTATCACATAATAGATTCGATTGATGAATCAAAGCCCGTGTGTGTCTCAGAAGGCTACTCAACAGGGGCAACTATTCATGAAGCTACTAATTTACCTACTCTCATAACTTTTTCTTCAGGTAACATGATGCCAGCTATAACCAGCCTGCTCACCGTTTATCCTGATATTGAGTTAATAATATGTTCAGATGATGATTTCAAAAACGACGAAAATACAGGCTTAATCGCTGCATCAGAAGTTGCTCAGCTATATAACGCCAAATTAGCGAAACCCATCTTTCCCGAGCCTAGGGACGAAAATCACAATGACTTTAATGACCTTGCTTCCGTTACAAATCTTGATGAGGTTTGCCGACAGATACTGAATGCAAAAAAAATCGGAGATACATGGGCCACACCTAATTCTCTTGTGGACGAGTATGAATCAAAACCATATCCCCTGTCATCTTTACCACAATTACTACGCGATGCTATTGAAGAGGTCGTGACCTATACTCAAGCCCCAATATCACTTGTCGTTACTTCAGCACTCTCTGTCCTCTCCACCGTAGCCCAAGGACATGTAAATGTTAAGAGAGCGCAAAACCTTGAAGGGCCCGCAAGTTTGTATTTGCTTGCTATCGCAGAGTCAGGAGAAAGAAAATCTACCTGCGACAAGCTTTTTCAAAAACCAATTATGGAATACCAAACATTACAAGAATCTAAAAATATTAGTGAGTTGCAAGAATATCAATCAAAGCTCTTATCCTGGGAAGCCCAGAAATCAGCGATTATAGATAACATAAAACATAAAACAAAAAAGGGAGAAAAAATCTCGGATCTTGAAAGTTCTCTCGAAAAAACTGAAAAGCAAAAACCTATTAAGCCGCTCGAGCCACAATATTTAAAAAGCGATGATACACCTGAAAACTTAGCGTGGTCTCTCTCACGAGAATGGCCCTCAAGTGGCATATTATCATCTGAGGCTGGTTTGGTTTTTGGCTCTCAAGCCATGAATTCGGAAAACATTATGAAGAATTTAGCGTTGCCTTAATGTTTTATGGGATGGTGGATCTTTGTCTGTTGGTAGAAAAACATCTCAATCATTTCGGGTATCAGACGCTAGGTTAACCATAGGATTACAGGCTCAGCCTTCGATAATTCAGGAGTTTAACAACAAATCTGGAAAAATGGCCCGAGGCATCGGTTATTTTGCTCGCTTTCTTTTGAGCTGGCCAGAGTCGACACAGGGCAAAAGGTTTTTTCAAGACCCTCCTGAAAATTGGCCAAAGCTAGAAAAACACAATGCCAGGATAAGCTCTATAATAAACAAGGAGCTGAGGTTTAATGAATATGGCAAGCTTGATCCATTAACCATAGAAATAAATGCTCACGCAAAGGAGACCTGGATCAAGCTTCACGATCGAATCGAAAAGCAACTCAGCAGTAGCGGTGAATATGCGGATATAAAAGATGTTGCTAGCAAGACAGCTGATAATGCTGCTAGGATCGCTGTCAATTTCCATGCTTTGGAATCTGATATTCAAACCCCAATCTCGAATTCAACAATGGAAGCTGCATGTACAATAGCTGAATGGCATTTAAGGGAGTCGCTAAAGTTCTTCAATTTACTAGCTTTGCCCGAGGAAATTAGCAATGCAATAGCAATGGAGGCGTGGATTCTCGACTGTTGCAGGATGTCGAATACTAAGGAAATAAATCGAAGGGATACACAGAGAACAATTACCCCTACTAGACTGAGAAAACCTGCCAATTTTTCTAGCGCAGTGGATATACTTTGCGAGAATAATAGGTTAAAGATTAAATCACAGGGCAAACAAAAGATATTAGTAGTGAATCCTGATCTATTGGACACATCGAAATGATGGGTAAAATGATGCAACCCAGACATTATAATATAGCGTATGGCATGGTAGGGGGCTCAGATTCCTCTAAGACCCTCGGCAGAAAGTTTTTTTCTCTTTTGGAAAAAGTACGGCAATGACAGTAATGACAGGTGCGACAGCTTAATCATCAGCCTATTCCGTCGCATCTGTCTCCATTGTCACTGTCATTACTCATAAAGCTTGCTTAAAATGGTCAAAAAATTTAGCCTACCCTAAATATCTACATAATATTACGACATATTCTCAGCTGGAATATTATAATTTTAGTACATTTTGAATTTTAAATACCGGACCTAATGCACCTATCATACTTCCATAACAATCAATGCCATCAAGATAACCCACAACTACTCGAAACCGGAAAAATAATAAACTGACTATTCAGTAAAATTTTTAACTTTCTATCTCGCTTTTAAGGAAAGTATTCGCTATTCGATGCTTAGACAAAAATATAAAAGCGGATAATACAAATACAATCAAACTTCCTTCAATCGCTACGAACGATCCCGCCTCTGATAGAAGTTTTCCAGACCTATCAATCCATTGATTCGGGAATCGATAAAAGTTCCATGAAAAGTGAATGATAAATGTGGGCAAAATACTATTGCAGGCTAAAAAAATGCAATTCATAGAATATGAAAAGAGAAAAAGAGAAATTAAAACACCAAAAGTGATCATATAATTTTCAAGAGACAAGTATAACAATCCGTGAGTTAAGGAAAATAGCCCCGATATAGCAAAATTAAAAGAGTTTGAATTCCACCTTCTATCAAAGCAGATGCTGAAAAAGATAGCTCTGAATACAATTTCTTCGTTTAAGCTTTGAAAAAAAGGCATAAATCTGTAAAATGTCAAGCCATCCTTGACATAGGTTAAACCTTCATACTTCATAACTAGCAACAACGTAAAAGGTGTCGCTGTTAGTGCCACTATCCAAGCAATGAAGGTCCTCAAAATTGATATTTTCTCTAAACTAAAGCCAAGACGGTCTTTCCAATTATTCACATCATAAGCATAAACAAATAAGCAAATTGCCATAAATGAGGGGAGGAACTTCCACCACGCATTCATAAAGACATAAGGGACAGAAAGCACCCCAAGTAAGGTGAGTAATAGAAGTACCTGTTTTATAGATTTATTGTGCTTTAACATCACAATCCATTCCATTGTAGGAAACAATGCCTTTGAGTAGATTTATAATCTGATCCTTTCGGAGAGACTTCAACTCAGAATAAACTTGGTTTAACAAAAATGTATTCCCATCATTCAGCTTGTCGAAAAATTTAGTGATATCAGGATGATAAGAACACACAAACTTATTTCGTCGGACAAAATAGATTAACTTACCATGCTCGTTATAATACGATATTTTGAATGGGGTTATTGGAATAAATTGACATTTTTCGAAAGTAGAGCTATCAATATTCCTTGGTTTTGAGGCCGTAACAAGACCCGCATTACTCAAGATAGAGTGACGATAATCCCGATAGGCTTGTTTGAGCACCTCTCCAAATGGAGCCGTCAGATCGCAAGTTAGATGTTCAAGAAACTGGACATAAAACTGTTCCTCACCACAGGTGGTTAGATTGTGGGTACGATGATCAAGAATATCGGTCCCTTTTCCTCGCAAGATACTATTATTTAGGTACGAAAGTACATTAGAAAAAAAAGCTTGCTGATTAAACCGCACGAGCGCCACCGCTATACCGACAGAATAACCAAGAGTTTCACCCACATGATGATAATTACCTGGCAAATTGTAGAAATCATTTTTTTCTATAATGTCGGAATGACCCGAACTTAGGATTTTTTTAGCATCAAAATAAGGTTTGATACTCCCAGTTTCCTTAAGAAAAGTTTCTCTATCCCATAGATGTATCTTTTTATTATTAGGCCCCAAATGAAAATGAAAAACACTACTCAGATCGTGGTCATAATGAACACCAAAAGGAGTGAAACCATAGTCACCAGCAAAAATGCTAATGGCGACCCCGCCAAGAGGTAGTTTAGTTCTTTCGAACAAAGGAGATACTGCTCTTGCAATTTTACGACTGAGAATCTCAGAATAATGATCGCCATGGTTTGATTCAAGACAATAGTTTTTGCTCTTAAAGACTCTCTCACACCATGCCTGTAGAGTTTCCTCTGACCTGAACTCCTTGTCGAGAACCTCTGCTTCAAAATCATGTCTAATTGCTCTATCAACGTATATCTTTAATGTATTGTAAGGGTCTTTCTGCTTAACAATATTGCGAAAGAGATCTGTGATGTCGGCTAAACAAAGATCAATATCTGAAAACGCATTGCGAAGCGTAGCAGACTCTTCAAGATTATTTGAATCGTCTAAAAACTTATCTAATTTATTATTATTGAATATCATCATTTTTCAAGCTTACCTCTTTAATCTAAATTTTGAATCGTATGTGTGACCATTATTAAAGGGAACTTTTGGCCAATAGTTTTAATTGTCTCAAAAACCAATTTTCTGTTTTCTTCGTCTAATGAAAGCTCTGGTTCATCTAATACGAGAATTGTATTTTCCGGTGATCTGCTAATCAAAATCCTAGCTATCTGAACAAGTCGGCTCTCGCCCCCAGATAGCTTCGATCTTTCATCGAATAATTTGTCAATACGCCTCAAAACGAATATCCAACGCGCAACCAAATTTTTGCTGAACTGCCATTCAGCGAATCTACTTTTGCATTCAGCAATTAAATATTCGTTAAGTAGTTGACACTCTGGACCGTAAAGGTGCTGACCTAGGGATTTTAAGGGATATACCTGAGCAAGATCTTGGGGCAATAGGCAAGTAAATTTAGAATCAAATCCAGACATTGAAACGTATCTGTCTAGCTTCTCTCTAAGAAGAGGATCTATAGGCATCCCAGAAAGATACCTTAATAAGGTACTTTTTCCAGATCCGTTAGTGCCTCGAACACAATATATTCCTGGATTGCTATTTGCAATTAATTGAATACCAGGCAATGAAACATTAACTGACCAAGGTATTTTTTCAAATGATGTAAGTCTCGATGTATCATGCTGAACTGTAAACTGCCTATCATAAACGCCTCTCAAATACCCTTGCAAGTGTTCTTCTTTTATCCTTTTTTCAGTCAAAGATTTTACGCAATCAAGTATATTAAAAGCACCTTCGTTGATATAGTTACAAAGAGGCAGCCATGAAAGAGCCATTCCAACTGTGATTGAATCACAGTAAGCTTCATATAAGAAAAAAATAGCTAAAGCGATAGTAGACGAATTTAAGAATAGACTCTGAATTGTGTCTCTTGCTGTAGAGGTCTTAAGAAGGCGTTTCATATGATAAAGCTTCTCATCAACGTGAAGATATGACCATTTTCTAATTAAATCAGGAGCCCACACTCGACTTATCATAGCCCAAGAGCTAAAAACACTCTTCAGCCATTCTGTAAACCTATCAGCAGATTTAAGATCTTCTCTACACCTAGATCTAAATTCTTTCTTCAGGATCTGCTCAGAAAGCATTACCATAAAAAAAATGATAGGACTAATTATCAGTGGTTTATAATAACCCTCTTTCCACACAACAAATCCAAAAAATACTAAAGACGCTACGAAAGTAAAAAATTTATAAATTATTCGAAAATAAGCTGCTTTAATTTCGGAAAGCCTGCTAACCATATTTTGATAGAAGATAGTCGGTGATTCAATTGACATATCTGACATAAACCCAGAAGGTAAAGCTAATTTAATCCATTTACTAATGGTAATTTGTACCTCTCTTTCAGAAAACCTATCGAATAAGGTATTAAGCAAAACATTTAAAACCATAAAACTAAAATAACTCAAAAAATGCAGACCTAACTTCTGCACATCTCCACTCTTATTCGTTATCAAATCTATGGCATCCGCTCGGAACAAGAGCGCAACGGTACTGGAAAAATACAAGAGGAATGGTACCATGCAGACAAAAAACACTGACGTTTTTGTCAAGGGAAGCCAGTTCTTTTTCTCTATACAAAATAGATTTAGTTTTATCATGACAACCAATCCATCAATACTTCTTGAGTGAACTGATTTTTCTGAATAAGCTTGCTTTCAAAAAACGTTGGTACCGGAGCCAAGTTTATCTCCAAAAAAAAATTTTTTTCTTCTTTCACAATAATATCTATGTCAAAGAATCTGCACCCCAAATGTTCGAAAATATAGCTTGCAAAAGAAGCTAATCCCTCTCCATCAACGCAACTGGATGAACTAAAATTTGGATCAGAATACCGATAGTCACACGAATCAGAATCAATACGAACAGGGAAAAATATCCAGTCACCATTTCTTTTTTTATAGAAATGAATTTTTTCCTCATATCCAACAATCTTTTCCTGAACCTGCGAAGGTGTATTAAGAATCACCTTTTCGCATTTTTTCAGCAATGGACTTGACAGTTCAACAACTTGACTTCTAGTAAAACTCAAAGATTTAGTAATATAATCTGATCTCAATTTTTTTTTTACTAACCCAACATTTCCTATTAAAGTAAAAGGGTACGAAAAACACCCTCTAAGTAGAAATTGTAAAGGCTTAGTATTGTAATTAGCTTCAACTGCGCCTCTAAAAAAATAACCGCCGTGGTCATAGGAAATTAAAGAAAGGAAATCGTTAAGCACTTTAAGAGAAAAAAAATTTTTTGGCAGATTAAAGGGAATTCTAGTATAAAAACAAATTGACTCGTCAACCAAATGAATTTTGCCAAAGTCTACAGACTTTATAAAACATCTACTGTTCGACCCTTGAAATGTCCAGCCGTGGTTATAACTTTCAACAGTAAGGAAAAGGGACTTTCTGCCAATTTGTAAGCACATCTCATGCCATGCGACAGCAGCTTCATCCTGTTGAGAGGCTATAATGATAAGGCACCTTTTCATTTCTTCGTATCCGTGACAAGGTAATCTATTATCGAATTATTCAGCTGAAAGTCTTTCTTGTCATTTAAATGAAGAAAAGGAAGAATACTACCAAATGTCAAGTTATTCTTGTCCCTATCAAAAAAGAAAACAGCATGGTACAAAGAAAGTCCATAATTTGTAGCCATGTCTCTGAGAAAGTTAATAGGAAGTAGATCTTGAAGCTCAGAGGATGAAATAGGGGAATCGATATCTACAAAAATATTTTCTTCGACTCCATTTATGACAATTGGAACTCCAGCCGGTCTATTATAGTAAAGCATATCTTTATCTTGAACCCACTGTAGTGGTTTATCCCTAACTCTCCAATACCTCAAATTAAACAAATTTTCATTTGCAATAAGGTTATTATTATTCTCATCAATAACCCATTGAGGAAGATTTTTGCCCGAAGATAAGGCCCATGTAGGAGTATCCACACCCGGAAATTTATTTGATACATAGATCCACTGTGCGGGCAAGGACTTCGTCCATCCGCTTAGGCTTCCACCATGAGGTTTATTTAAAATGTTCTTGAACTGACTTAAAGCAAATAAAAAATATGATACAAATTCAGCCTCAGCATAGCTTCGATCTTCCTTGACAAAGTCTTGAAAAAAATCTGAAGGAAGATATGATACGTTGTTAATAACAAGTTCCACATTCACTGGGGTGATAACTCTTCCTTTATACTGCCACCTAATTGATATTCCTGTGGAAGCATCGATAGAGTCATCAATCAATATGTCATTTATTAAATTAAATGGTGTTAGCCAAATGCAGTCAGATTTGTGGTAATCAAGTATTCGTCTATGTATTTTTTTAATATAAGGGCAATTTTCATTGCCTATCAAAAGGATCATCTTATCTTATTCTCCAATCGATTTGGGGATTAGATAGTCAACAATCCAGTTTGTGATCTTATAATCCAATTTTGCATTTTTTTCGTAAAAGTGGTAACCAGGCGACGGATTGATTTCGAAACAATAGAAAGCTTGATCTTTTGTTGATCGAAATAAATCCACCCCTGCAAACTCCAATTTTTCAGCTTTTGATGCACGAAGACACCACTTTTTCACATCTTCTGGAAGCGAAATTTCTGAGAATGACCGAAAATCTGAGACCCGGTAATCAATGGAATCTGAATCGACTTTTATTGCTGAAATATTTTGCCCTATAACGTGAACTCTAATATTAAAGCCATTTAATTTTTTTTGTACTTGAATTGGAGAATGCAATCGCTTGCATTTCTGATCATGTTGAATTTCACCCAAAACCTTTACAGTGCTTCTTACATCACTAATAGATTTGGCTATGGTTTGCCTTGAATTGCATCTAGCAAGAACATCAGGATTATTCGTCAATAGAGTTTTTATAGGCTTTACAGCCGTACCCACTTTCATAATAGTATCGGCCATTTGCCAAGGCTTTGAAATATTCTTAACAGATGATTTTGGTCTGTTTACAACATTGCCAGGAAAAAATTCAATAAAAGACTCTAAAACCGCTACATATGGTGCCATAACGTGATCATCTATTGACGGAGGCCTGTAGTATATTCCTCTAAACTGCTTAAGAAACTCATTACTAACAACTCGATCTACCAAAACTTTACTTCCAAATAAATATTCGAAAGTAAGGTATACAATAGGAATTTTTTTGGACTCACAATATTCGTAGAAATGAAGAGATGTTTTATCATATTCACTAGATAACAGAAGAATTCCTTCCCCACATACTGACTGAAAAAATTCTTCATCCCCTACAAATTCGTCAAGTTCCTCAGTAACCTGAGTATCAAAAGTTGCTCCTGGCACTAAGGGGCGCAATTTAGCTGAAATAAAGCATCTTTTCATAATCCTACGTCACCTTTGCTAATATCAAGTAGTTCAATGATATAGCTAGCTTTTATAACTCGATGGTCATTTGAAAAGCTAAATTGAGCTTCCTCTGGTATAATAAAATTTTTAAGATCATGCTGCTTAAATGCATCATATTTTTGTTTGATTCCATCAACAGAAAATATGTCTCCTGACAAACTAACATCTCCAGTCAACAATGACTCAGAGGCCTTATATTTATTCGGAAGCGTAGACATTTGACAAAAAGCATTAACTAAGGCTAGTCTGTACGAACTCCCCAATATTGATACATTTCGAATCGGGAAATTTACATGCACATCGTAATTTGGAACTTTATATTTCAATCTTGAGCATTGATACTGTACAGAGAGATAACATAATTCTATATCGTTTTTGACTTCATTACTAAGAATGCCGGTCACATTTGTCCTGCCTTGCCCAGACTTATATAAAATTTCAAAAGGTATAATGTCATGTTTAATCTCATTAAAACCGACAGCCCATGCTTGGATGTAATGCATTTACTCAAATACTCAATGTGAAATTAAGGGAACATCCCCTTAAAAGAATAAAATTATTATTAGTTAGAATTGAAAGTCAGCCTTGACTTCGGTTGGCTTAACAACGCCACCAACATCACCATCTTTTCCTTCTTTTCCGTCCTTTTTATCGTTCTTACTGCAGCCACCAAAAGCTAATGTTACTGGAGTTTCATTACTTTGCTTCTTAAGTTTCTTAACAAATAAACCGTTTTTCATTACATGAATCCTTCTCGAAAATTTTAAAAAAATATGAATATGGTAAAGCAAATTATTACAGTCCAAGCATTGAACTTATTGCCTAAAGGCCTTTTACAGAATATGACTTTATTGCTAAATGTTGACTATTGTTGCACCAATTATATTTGCTGGTAATGCTACGGTACTATCGACTATTATTTTCCCTTTACCAGATTCAAACTCAATTTTTGAGGCCACGGACACACGATTTTTTAAGATCAGAACCTGTTCTTCGTCATTTTTACTTCTCAGAATGATTTCATCTAATTTTGTGTTAGAAAAAACCACTCGATTTCCAGTAACGGATGCTCTATTTATTGTTGAAGAGTCTGTCTCAACATTACCAACTACTTCGATTTTTTTAGTGCTCAGTTTCTTAGCACTAAAATTACCTTTGACGAAAACACTATTAACTATAGTATCATTAAACAAAGCATCACCAGATAAGTCCAGATTGCCAAACCGACAGTTGGTAGCCTCTAATCGACCATAAACTGTAATCGGTGTTAGCACTTCTTTGTTAGAAATATTTTGAATACCAAAGAATACTTGTGACCTTGCTGAAGCATGAAACATTAAGGAAGCTCCTATTATCACCAAAAATTTTACTGTATTTAACAATATGTTTGCCAATTTTGTATTATCCTCTTGACTCGTAAAGTCATTTTTTGTCTAAGTGTTTTATATTTACTGAATCTGACGGTATTTACCGCGGCGTTGGCAAAGATGCCAAAGACAACGGTCCAAGTCAAGAGCTAGATCTGATTATTTTGTAATCATCTAAAAATAGTGAAAAATATTTCATTTCTTCAAAATTGCAACCACAAGATGTACTATATGGGGGCAGATTTGGGGGCACCTCTAAGCCTAGTATTACCCAACATACTGTTTTATCGATACTAATCAGGATAAATCGGTAGGCGCCGCCTCCACCACACTGGGAACAGAATCGAAGCAGCGAATTCAGAGCGACCGAGAGCAATGTCTGGAGCATGACGAACCGGGACGTCAGCTGCCATATCGAGTGAAAAAGAAGCCTTTGACTGTCTCCTGCAGAGGAATTCAGACAAACTATGCAGGGATTCAAATACCCTTGAGCGCATCTTTTACTATTTTAAGGCTATCAGCAGTCAAGCAATATCCAACATAGTGTTTTTCACAAACAGTAATACTATTTCCCAATTGCTGAGCTACATGACCAAGACTTACCCCTTTAGCAAAAAGGTGAATCGCATGGGAATGCCTTAGGTCATGGAATTTGAGGTGTTTATTTGACCTATGAGGGAATACCTCCTTACAAGCCTGTTTAAACTTTTCAGATACCTTATATTTACGAAAAGCTAGTTTTTCTTCGTAAGGGACTTGCACCCATTCACATAAATACTTTCTAGCTTCTGGTGTCAAAGCAATAGCTCTAGCTTTCTTAGTTTTTGTGTTTGTAATTGACCCCTCCTTGTTCATTTGGGAAATCACTCTCAAAGAATCATTGTGGATGTTTTGATCTTCAACTCCAAATATCTCACCAAACCTTAAGCCGGTATGCCAGGCTATTCCCGCTGTTATTCTAAGTTTATTATTGGTAAGCTTAGGAAGTACTTGATTAAATTCAGCAAGTGTTAAGTATTTCACTTCAGAATTATTTGGATTAAACTTTACCAATTGATAGTCTTTTTTGAGAAATTTCAAAATACTATTGAGCCACATTACTATCCTGCGCTGGTTTGAAGGATCTTCTTCAAACTTAGTATCAATGAAATTTTGCAGGACTTCTGGATCTGTAGTGTCTAAGGGGTGATTCTCTAGGGCACCAACAGCCCTTTTGACATCCCAGCAAATACTTTGGAAGGAAACTAACTTTCTTCTCCTTCTTGGTGGGTATTCTGATTCTAAGTAATCTTCTAGTATCCTAAGATTATTGGAATGAAATACTGGGATAGGTTTTTCTTGGTCTCTTTTTTTGTACAAATCTCTTAAAAGTTCATCACATTTCTGCTTTGCTTGAACTAAAGAAGAATGCTTATTTAGATAGGACTGATTGATTGCATCTAGGGCTTCTGACTTGATCGTAAACCACTTTTTTGTTTCACGGTTCCGTCCCTGTATTCTAAATTTCCTGTATGTACCGCTTGGCGAGATACACCTAATGTAATCAGTAAGTCTAAGTTGTTCTTGTAAATCTGGCACCGCCATTCCTCACTTGAATCGTCCCACCACCGCTTTAGATCTTCTCGGTAGGTAGGAAAATACGATTTAGGTGTATCTGGCTTAAGTACAAGTAAACTGCAATAGAATTCTATAAGGGCATGCTCTTCAAAGCGTAAGTCACTGATTTCATTATTGGATACATTTGTATCAATTTTTTTGTGATGGTTTGTATCCATTTTTGCTCTAGGAAGGATATAAGTACCTGAAATTGTGGCGAAGGCGGCAGGACTCGAACCTGCGACCGCTAGATTAGAAATCTAGTGCTCTATCCAGCTGAGCTACGCCTCCCCAATGTAACAATAAGCCTCTGAAACAAGACGTAATAAGCTATTTACAATGCTTTTTTAGCTGAATTATAGATAGCTAATTTCGTTACAGGAAGTTTAAGTACTGTAACTGATATAAAAATGCAAGATACAATTTATCAATTAGCTCGGCGATGTTTTTAACAAACCTAGCCATTGGGCTTTGCAAGCCTCTGCCAATAGTCTAGCATCTGCACATTACTACTAGCTAAATTTCTTCCTGTTATCAAGTTCTTATCACCTCCTATGCTCTTTAAAGCAAAGAGAATTCTCTTTTTAATAAAAAGGGGCTTTCCATTGCGGTTATTTTCTTTCATCTGGTACGCCTTTTCTAGCATCCCACCTATTGCCGGATTTCCAGTACCAGAATAAAGTCGCCCCCAGACTTGGGCAGCCTTAGCTCTGATTACCAGAGCTTTGTCAAAAAGAGCTGCTTGCAGTATCTGTGTACACCACTTTTTACTTTCTTGGCTGCAAACCTGCAACCACCCACTGCGCCAGGTCCATGACCAATCTCCTAGGGATTTCCCTCGGTTCCAGTGATAGTGCCAAAACTGTTTTTTCCATGTTATGGCACTTTGCATGAAAAATGACCAATCTTCCTTACTGACTGCTTTGCTGATATCGAAGCCGGGATCTTGCCAGTGATTCGTTAGTTTGCTGTATTGATTACTTTTTCTTGCCAGCCCTGAATTGCTACTAAGGTGCAGCATTGCAATGCACAAATACAAGAACACCTTGATCATAGTCTGTATCCCCTTAATATTAATATTAAAATAAATAGTTTTTATCATATAACTAAAGAGACCGCCAACTTTAGCCGATTTAGGGTATGGTGCCCAAAATCAAGGGCATATGTTGCAGGTTTGCCTTTTTTTAAAAAAAGCTAAGTTTGCCAAAGACGGATTACAGCCTGAGGGAACCTTTCATGAGCGAGCAAGTTTGGTATATCTATCAGCAATCTCAGCAACAAGGTCCATTTGACCATCCCAAGATCATGCAAATGCTTGGCACTAATATGATCTCCCAAGATGCGTACCTATTCAAGGTAGGTTGGAAGGATTGGCTTCCCCTTGAAGATTGTCACGGACAATTGGGCACAACTCCCAGTGGGAATGCAGACACGATCGTCAGAGAAGCACGAGCACCTAGGGCAACAATAAAAGGGCGCATCATAGTCCACAACAATGGTCAGCTTGTGATTGGTGCAGGAGTAAACATATCTTCTTCAGGTATGTTTGTTGAAACTCCTGACCCTATCTTTGAGGTTGGGGAAACCTTAAAGGTGACCTGCAGGATCGATGGATTTTTGCAAGCATTCAATGCAAGCGCCCAGGTTATGCGCTTTAATCAGGATCGCAAATTTCCAGTTGGCTATGGTCTAAAGTTTGTTGCTTTAGATAAAAAAGTTGAGTCAGAGATCCAGGGGTTAATTGATCAGTCAAATCAGATTTTGCAAGAGAGTGCTCTCTAGCAAAATTTACCGGAATAGTAGTGGGGCTACTTAAATTTTTAGAAACAAAGTTGCTGGAGGGACAGTACTGTGGAGATTGGGTCAGAACACAAATATTGGAAGGATGTGAAAACGGTCGAAGATGCTTTGCTTCTTGTAGATTCCGGGGTCATCATTAAGTGGAAAGAGATGCGGACACTAAAAAGGTCTTTGTCAGAAGAGGACCAAGGTAACGTCTTAAGGCATTTTGCTAAACGCCTATGTGAAAGGTCAAATGATCGTCTAGCTTGCGAAATCATCGTTGAAAGCTTACTCATTTGGATTGCAAATGCTATCAATGAGCCTCTGATCGCTTCATTTCTCGATCAGCTCTTTGAAGAAGAACATCATGATCTAGCATGCAGAGCACTGGTTGAAATTGCATTGACTAGCGAAGTAGCTGAAAATTCTCATGACGAAGAAATCTACTCAATGGCAGTGGCTCTCATTTGTGAGCTAGGCATCGCCATAAGGGAATATGATAATCGCCATCCAAAACAGTTTACGAATGCTAAAGAAGTACTTGACCACATTACTACCTACTTACTGTCTGTGAGCAACAACAATAATACTTGCATCAGACTTAGCCTTCTTCATTACTTTGGCTATATCTGCTCTCATAAACCAGATAAAACCTCGTTTAATCGAATCATGAATCGTTTTGGACATACAGTCTTAGATCACTTATTTTCCCACTTATTTAACAAAAAAAGTGAGGCAATTTCCCTGCAGTTCCTACTTGAAAACCTCCCGTTTGCTCTGGAAGCCGATAGTAACTGCCAAAGAATATTACATGAAACTTTTAAGTACTACATGCTGAAAAAACCTGAACGCTTTGCTCTTTTTATCCAAACGTTCACTGACCATTTGATACAGGTCAAAAACCATGAAAACTCTAAAAAAGTTATGATGCAGCACATTGGTGCTTTATTCAAAGTAGTGTCTGAGGTAAATCATAAAACCCTCGCCCGTGAACTCCTAATTGCAATTCAAAAGTTTGATCCGAGTCAATTTAAGGATGAATTAATTGAACACATTTTGAGTGATCGGTCGATCAGACCAATGTTTAGAGATCTCTTAAGTCAGTTGAAAGATTCTGGTGGTTCAAACCAATTTGCTGAGTCTGTAGCCCAGTTCAGATCACCGAAAAGAGGAAGAAAACCCTCGTTTTCACGAGCAAACAATATTGGAACAATGGGACAGGTAACCTTTTTAGGCGGCCTTGAGATTGCTAAAGCTTCTTAAGGAGAAGGTTCTTCTCCTTGTTCCTGGTCTAATTCAGGATTGCTTATCTCTCCAGGTTTAGCTGTTATCTTAGATAGCTCTGAAGTAGGAAAGTCAAACGTAGTTTTATTCCCAACTACTTCACGAACCAGCCATTTACCTTTTTCTTTAATGACAGCAACCGTATTTTCAGTCGTAACTTCAGGAGCTGATTTTACATCAGTGTTTCCATCTGCTATATCCTTGTAAGTCAGTTGAAAAGTAATTTCTGTTTCCCTTGGGGTTCTATCACGCCTCTCTAAAAGAGAAAAACGCGTTATTTTATACTTACGTTCAACATAGGCTTTTCTAAAAGTTTCATTATCCGCTCCAGCAAGTGCTGCTTCAAGATTACCTGTTGTATATTCCATCAGCTCTTCTTTTTCTGATACATCTGTAATATTAAGGGCATAATCTAGATAAGTCTCCACCACTTCTTCGGCGCTCATTTCTTCATGACTTTTAGTACACATAGTGCTGCAGGCTGTCATAACAAAGCTCAATAAATATATTTTCCAGGGAAAGCGCTGATGATTCATTATTAGTCCTTTCTTTGCAACTTACCTAATTCTTGGTATTTCGTTTTTTTGGGGAGACGTCTTGCTACATCTGCAGGAGCCCCAGTCCTACGATTTCCATAATGATATGGTTTAAACCCATTCCATTGGGACGGGTCTTTGGCCTTGAATACTTTTACTCCTCTAGGGTTATGCAAATTGAGTCCCATGGACGGGGTGTTTTGCCTTACGTTCCGGAGGAATTGAGACTTAAACAAACGAATAAAAGAATTAGCCTGATAGTCTGCCCCTCCACTACGAATCAAAAATTTTCCCTTTCTAACACTGGGATCTAAACTAACTGATGCTAGTAGCAAAGAGCCATCAATAATGATAAAGGTTGGCCATGTTCTAAATAAGTTTTGTTTTGTAAGCCTCACTGGTATTTGGTGAGCTTGGAGCCATGGAAACTGACTTGAAAAGTGTTTAATTGAGTTAGAAGCCAACAAAACGGCTACCTGTACCTGGCGATACTGGGAGAGAAAAAGCGAGTTCGTAATATCGCCATCGTTTAGCTTTGAACTAGCGATCCAAACTGCCCCACCTGCTCGAGATATTAGCTGCGAAAGGTGCTGTGAGTAATCCTGATATGTTTCAAAAGATCGATTATAATTTTTTATGACCAGAGGTCTGGAATAGCTCCTGCAAGTGAATGCAAGCAAGATTCCTATGAGAGCATGGAGCTTCAACATGTGGAGACAAGCCTAGTATAAGGGTTTTTACCTTTAACTAACTTTCCGTACTATAAATGCTCCAAAGCCATCCATCAATTCCTTGTTTCCAGAGTAAATGAGCAACACTAACTCTTTCGTAACGAAGCGCTTATAATAATCGGGAAGCCTACCTAAAGGTGATATCAACTCTATTTTATCTCCAAACTCATTTTGGAGCCACTCTAACTGCCCAACTGTTTCTTCATACTCGAAAGAACATACAGAATAAATCAGCTCTCCACCTGGTTTAAGTATTGATATTGCATGGGTAAGAAGTTCCCGCTGCTTGTTTGCCATATTGCTAATGATACTGATTTTTTTGTGCCACTTACCTTCTGGATGTCGTCTCAAAACTCCTAATCCAGAACAAGGAGAATCTAGCAAAATCCTATCTATTGGTTCCTCAGGCTTAAAATCATTAAAACTTTCATGCACCCAGGTAACTTTTTCCGTATGTCCAAGCCTTTCAAAGTTTTCCTTAGCTTTCTGAAGTTGTAATTCGTCCTTCTCTACACCAATTAGATTGATCTCTCCTTTTCCTAGTTCATAAATATGCCCCACCTTGCCACCAGGGCCACAGCAGGCATCTAGCACGGTTTCTCCAGCTTGTGGAGCAACCAATAAGCCTACTAGTTGCGAAGCTTCATCTTGGATGCTGTAATAACCATTCTGAAATAAGCTATCAGGAGAAAAATTAGGAGATATTTTTAAATGCAAACAAGACCTTAGTGACCTTCGATTTGAATGATTTTTGTCTTGTTTCAGTAATTGTGAGCGGAATTCCTGAGTCTGTTCGGAAGATACCTTGAGACTATTGATTCGAACTGAATAAGGCGGAGTTTTATTATTATCAGCCAGAAGGTCTTTTATGCGTTCAAAATTAAAACGCCTACTCCACCGCTCGACAATCCATTTAGGATGCGAAAATTGAAGTGCCAAATAGTCTACTGGGCGTTTGTCTTTATCAGGCTTAGTAAAATATTCAGATCGCCTAGCTATTGAACGAAGAATTCCATTCACAAATTTTACAGCGTGGGATTGCCCTTTTTTCCGAATATACTCGACACTTTCATTCACTGCAGCCCTATCAGGAATCCTATCCATATAAAATATTTGATAAGTTCCTAAAATGAGCGCAGTTCTAATCTCGGGAGAAGATTTTTCCAGATCTCGATTAGAGGTATTCTGCACAATCCAAAAAATCTTCGAATACCAGCGCAAGCTTCCATATAGGATTTCTTTGACCAAATTGCGATCTATACGCCTGAGAGGTTCATTTTGTTTAGCAAAGTGAGCTTCGACCACTTCGTCAGGATTCTTTTTGTGTTCCATGACCTCGACGAAAGAATCGTAGGCTATTTCTCTTGTTTGCGTCAGTTTCGTTGACAAAGGCGCATCCTATATCAAAAAGTTCAAAACCACCAATATTTGCTTATAAGCTCAATGGGTATGCATCGCTTCAATATTTCACTTAATTCATAGCAGTGAAATGTTTGGCATGTTTTTTTAAAAGGGGCAAGAATAAAAAAAAACCCGCTTAGCGCGGGTTTTACAAACAGTTTTAAAAATGAGTTAGATGAGAAGTACTTCCTTAGTCTTCTTTAGTCTTGTCAGAAGCTGCAACTTCTTGAGCTAGGTTAAAGGCGTCAGCAAATGCCGTCTGTGGTTCAGTAACTGTGCTGAGATATTCTTTCAACTGCGCTCCATCAAGACCTTGCAAGTGGGCTTTACGAGAAAGTGAAAATCTTCTTTCTTCTGAGTCACTTGAAAGTACCAAGAACTCAATATCATCACCTTCTTTTACCACATCACCTGGCTTTTCGACTGGTTGAGAGTCAAGTTCACTAACGTGAATCATCCCTTCAACGCCTTCTGCGATCTGAACAAAAACACCGAAGTCCGTAAGCTTAGTTACAACACCTTTGCCTTTGCTTCCAGGAACAAAGTCTCGTGCAGCTGCAACCCATGGATCTTCACTCAGTTGCTTAATACCAAGAGAGAATTTTTCACCTTCGGTATTAATCTGAAGAATCTTCGCTTCGACCTCATCACCTTTTTTGTAGATATCTCCTGGGTGCTTAATACGTTCTGTCCAGCTGATATCTGAGATATGAATCAGTCCATCAATACCTTCTTCAATTCCGACAAAGATACCGAAATCAGTAATGTTTCTAATCTTTCCTCGGATGATATCGCCAACACTGTATTTTTCGTTAACGATTTCCCAAGGATTTGGCTCCATTTGCTTCATACCCAAGCTAATACGTCTAGCTTCAAGATCGATTGCAAGAACCACAACATCGACTTCATCGCCAATCGAGACCACCTTAGAAGGATGACGGATTCGCTTAGACCATGACATTTCACTGATATGAATCAAGCCTTCGATGCCATCTTCAAGCTCAACAAACGCACCGTAATCAGTTAAGCTGACAACAGTACCTTTAGTCTTAATGCCTTCAGTGTAAATCTTAGAAGCTTTATCCCAAGGATCCTCTTGCAGCTGCTTGTAGCCAAGTGATACACGCTGACGACCCTCATCGTAGTTAAGAACCTTAACTTCAACTTCTTGACCAACTTCAAATAACTGACTTGGGTGGTTTATGCGACCCCAAGACATATCTGTGATGTGAAGAAGTCCATCAATTCCGCCAAGGTCAACGAATGCACCGTAATCGGTGATATTCTTAACGATTCCTTTAAGAACCGCACCTTCTTTGAGACTTTCAAGAGTCTCAGTGCGTAGTTTTTCACGATCTTGCTCAAGAAGGACTCTACGGCTAAGAACGATGTTTCCACGCTTCTTGTTGAACTTAATAATTTTGAAATTGAACTTATTATTGATCAACTTGTCCAAATTACGTACAGGTCTCAAATCAACCTGTGAGCCTGGTAGGAAGGCTTTGACACCGATATCGACAGATAGACCACCCTTAACGCGGGCCATGATCATACCTTCAACAATCTCGTCATTTTCGTAAGCTTCGGAGATGCGATCCCATGCCCTAAGCATTTCTGCTCTTTCGCGGCTGAGTACCATCTCTCCATCGTTGTCTTCGAAGCAATCAAGGTAAACCTCGATGTCGTCACCAACTTGAGCACTTAACTCACCATCAGCTCCACGGAACTCTTGGATCGGCACTTCACCATCCGCCTTATGACCAATATCAATATGGACGGTGTCGTCAGTGATACGTACAATGCTCCCCTTGACGATAGTTCCTTCGCGAATTGCGGAACCACCAGGGTTTTCTTCAAGCATGTTACTAAATTCTTTGGAAGCATTGTCCTGATGATCAAATTCAGTGTCTTCATCTTCCCATTTAACGACACCGATTCCGACCAACTTAGATTCTGAAAGGTTCATAAAACGTGGTTACTCCCGTAAGCGCTTGCTATCATTTTTTCTTAAGCGCAACTGATAGTGGTAAAAAGGTTAACGTTATCGTTGACGGTTCCCAGTAACATGTTAACAGATAAAAATCAATCATGTAGTGCTATAGTATAGGGTACAAAGCAAATATTTATCAGGAACACCCGTCAAGTGGCCTAAACATAGAAAGCAGTTTATATGATTTTCCAGCAAAAAGTTAAAGCAGTTTTGGGCTTGTCACTGATTTCCGGCACTTTGTATGCTGAATGCAAGCCACCACTCAAGACCCCGCGCACTATCAGTAGCCAAAAAGAAGTCTATCAAGGCCAACCGTTCTACCCTGGTGAAAAAGCTTCCTATGAAGTGCATTATTTTGGAGTCTTGGTGGGGTATGGGCATCTCGAGGTTCGCAACCCGGTAAAATACAGTAATAATTGGCTTCAGCACTTTGTTGCTCATGCAAGTACTGGTGATTGGTACCGAGCTATTTTCGTCGCAAAGGATTATGCAATGGCATATTCAAGCCCTCAAAACTTTGCCATCAAGAAATTTTATATCAAACAAGATGAAGGTAAGATGTTCGGGAGTCGCTTCATTCAAGAGAAGTGGCTTACATTTAACCATCAGAACTGCAAAGTCTTAGAAACGATAAAAAAACCAGAAAAACCAGCAAAAATTGAGAAAGCAGAATTAAACCCTGGAGCAATTGATGCTCTTGGAGTTATTTACAAGATCAGAACTCTTGATTTCGAAATAGGCAAAATGCAGAAATTATTAGTATATTCCTCGCAAAAGAACTGGTGGCTGGAAGCAAAACCTGTGGCCATTGAACAGATCAAAGTGCCCGCGGGAGAATTCCAAGCCTTTAAATTAAAACTGCAAACCTATATCGGCAAAGAACTCCAACAAAAAGGTGATGTTTTCGCATGGATAGCAAAAAACCACCCAAACCGCCCATTAGTCAAACTCACCGGGGAGATCAAAATCGGCAATGTCGTCATGGAATTAAAGAGTTTTTATACCCCTAAAACCGAAATGCTCATAAAAGCTCCGGAGCCCGTAAAGCCAGATAGGTACCTGAAACCTGAGCCGCAAATTGAAGGAGACAAACAGCCAAAAAACTAAATTCAGAGGCCAGCTTCCTGCAACTTTTCGATTACTTTCCTTTGAGTAGAATCAAGATTTTGCGGAATCTCAAGCTTAATGATTCCAAAGAGATCTCCTCTTTGACTAGGGTTTCGCGGTGATTGAAATCCTAAACCTCTCAGCCTAATCTTAGTCCCAGAATTCACCCCTGCAGGGACCTTAATCTTTCTTGTTCCATCGGGAGTCTTTAGCTCTACACTATCTCCCAATATGGCTTGAGAAAGCTTCAGGGGTAGGTCAACTTCGATATCTTGTCCATTGCGTGAGAAGGTAGCATGAGGAATCACATTAACGACCACTAAGAGGTCACCAGCTTGTCCGCCATGAGGGGATTTTGCACCTTTTCCTGCAACTCGAAGCTTTCCGCCATCGGTCACACCTGCAGGTATTTTAATTTTTAAATCCCTACTTTCCCCGTTAGAAAGGGTAAAGATGACCTGCTTCTCAGCACCGTTGAAACTGTCTTCAAAACTGATGCGGAGGGGATATTCCACATCCTGACCTTTCATCGAGCGGCGAGCGCCTCCCCCAGAAAACATCTGACTAAAGATCTGATCAAAGCCACTACCACCACCACCTCCACCAAAATTAAAATCATTAAATATCGAGTGAAAATCAGTGCCGCGGAAAATATCATCTGTAGAATAACGTTGGTGAAAACCACTGGAGCCGAAGGTATCATATTGCTTTCTTTTTTCCGAATCAGAGAGTACTGCGTAAGCCTCACTGATTTTTTTAAATTTTTCTTCGTACTCTTTATTACCCGCATTGCGGTCTGGATGATATTTCAATGCCAACTTGCGGTAGGCTTTTTTAATCTCATCATCCGATGCACCTTTTTGTAGGCCAAGGATTTCATAATAATCAATCACTTAGAGGCACCTCTCCGAATAACGTCCATCTGGAGTTTAATAGTCTGATATATTTAGGGTTTGATTCCACTATCACTGAGCGGTCCCTTTACTAAGAATAAGATTAGAAAATACGCTGTCAAGAATCAGCCTAAAGGACCTTGAGTAATTGCTCCAGCTTCCTGAACTGTTTAAGCAAACTTTCCTCATAAGAAACCTTGCTTACTTCATCAAAGCTAAACCACCGTAGATCTTCTGATTCATCAGAAATGGTGAGGCACTCATCCTGAGCAAAAAGCAAGTAGCGGACATCATAGTGATAATGGCGAGGCTTTTTTGAGGAACGAGGAATCTCATGGATGTCTAAATCAAAAGGCAAAATTCGCTTGCCAGAACTTGCTTTGAAATAAATGTAGTGCAAATCTTTAAGCCCTGATTCTTCATGAGCTTCGCGTTTTGCCACTTCTTCAAGGCTCGGGTTGCCATCTGCATGACCACCCAACTGAAGCCATTTCCCCAACTTTTTATGCAAAGTTAACACGGCTTTAGATCGGTCCGGACTTAAAACCAGCGCTGAGCCTGTCAGATGCCCTTGCAAGCTTTCTGGAAGCTCTGGTGGAAAGTTATGATCAGACTCGAAACAAGATGGATTTTGCTGTACAAAACTACTAAAGCGATTACACAATTCAATTTCATGAGCATGTTGTTCTTGAGTTAAATCATATTTCGCTAGCACCAAATTGCGGTACTCAGCAATCATGTTAATGAAGGCAGTTTGTGACAATGAATTCTCCAAACAAAAAAACTGAAACTAGCATAAGTTTTTGTCTTGATCCTAGTAAAAAATATAAACCAATTTTAAGGTGCATATGAATACTCCCACCACTCTTCATCAAATTTCCTACCCCAGCCTTTTTCTCACTAGTATCCCCGCAATCGCAGCGCTCGCCTTAGAGCCTATTGCCGAAATCATTGATACTGCATTGCTGGGCCAGTTCAATAGTCTGTGGGTGGCCGGTGCAGCAGCCACCAATACTTTCATTGCCTCATTTACCTGGGTGTTCAATTTTCTATCCTATTCTGTTACTGCACAAATCGGGCAAAATCTTGGTTCAAGAAATGAACATGCCCTCCTTGGCCTGATAAAGCTAGCAATTTTACTTTCCTTAGGAATTGGAGCTTTGGTGACACTAGTGCTAATGTTCGGGAAGAACTTTTTCCTAGAAAGCATTTTAGGAGCGAGTGAGCAGCTTCGTGATACAGCTCAGGTGTATTGGAATATCCGTATTCTTGGATTTAGCCTCTCACTATTGTCTTTAGCGCTTATGGGTGTTCTAAGGGGACTACAGCAATTCAAACTGTGTTTCTTGGTAATCTTTGTTATTACTGGATTCAATGCCATCGGCTCTTACCTCAGTTTGTATCACTTTTCTCTGGGCATGCAGGGGGTAGCTTGGTCAACGGTACTAGCATTTGCAGCTGGAAATACCGTATCTCTGTACTGGCTCATCTTCAAACAAAAAATTTTCAAATGGTCCATTAAAGGTCATATTCCTCTGCGGTATGTGAAAAGCTTCAGTAAAGACAGTCTTAATTTATTTGGAAGATCTGCATGCTTAACTACAAGTGTGTTTTTGATGAGCGCTATAGCTACCCGTTTAGGATCTTTGTCATTGGCAGCCCATCAAATTGCATTGCAACTTTGGTTATTAACTTCTTTCTTTACAGATGGCCTAGCAGTAACAGCAGCTTCTATTGGCTCGAAGCTAATAGGAGAAAATAAGAAAGATTTGCACAAGCTTATGAGCAAACGTCTGCTAACAGGAGGATTCTTTTGCGGTTGCCTATTTAGCTTGATTTATACCTTTGGAAAAAGTTTTATCATCCCAATATTTAGCAGCGACCAAGAGCTTAGGACACTCCTAGATACCATTTGGTTAATTCTGGTTTTGACCCAACCCATTAATGGTCTTGTGTATGTGTATGATGGAATTTTATTTGGAACTAGAGACTATACATTTCTGAGAAAGCGAATGTTAGAAGGACTTGTTCTTATATTTATTCCTTCAATTGGCCTTCTAACAATAATCTTGGACAATCTGTTTGGTGTTTGGTTATCTTTATGCTTACTAGCAGGCTACAGGATGGCTACATCAGCTGCGTTCCACCATTTTAGTCCACATTCAATATATAACCGAGTAAAAGCTTGCTAATACCATATCAATTTCGATATCCTTAGAGCACACGATTTTGACAGAAAAAATTGAATCCTCCAATAAGACCCAGGATAGATACTATGGTCACCTCTAACGACTGGCACAGCTTAAGTTCTCATAAAAACCAAGATCAAAATCTGGCTCAAGGTAAACTTGACGGCCAAAAACAGAACTCAAAGATCTTGAGGAGTTTTGTAGAATCCTCTCTTTCTGCTCATAAAGGAAGAATAAATGGTTCCAAAATTCCTTTTTTAATTTTCGAAGAATTAAAAAGCAGCAAGAATATTTTGGAAAAAATCGATCTAACAGTCTATCCAGCTTCTAGTAGATCCTATCAAAAATATATTATATATAACCATATCGAAGCTTGGCTCCCACCATTTTCATTTACGCTTATTGTTTTCGCACCAAAACAAAAAACCCCGAAGCATTCGCATCGAGTAGATTGTGCTCCTTTGTGCCTTAAAGGCTTGGTGCAAGAGACCTTATATCAAGAGACAGAACAAACCAAAGACGATCCTAACCCATGTTTGGAAAAGATACGGTCCCAGATTTACAAACCATATGAGGGAGCTTATCTGCATAAATGCCAACCAAACATTCATCACTTAGAAAACACTAGCGACGCTATCTCAATGTCTCTTCACCTCTACTTATTCGATGCCTGTTGCCCTACTGGTAAGAGCACTAGCATCCTGAAGGTCTACCGCTAAATAAGGATGAAAGACAATAAAGTTAGTGAGTTAGTACCGATCAAGCTTATGCAAACTGCACCAATAAATTTCTAGGCTCTCGCGGCTTTAAGCTATTGATATTAATAAATTTAATATCAATAATCGCTAAATATAAAGAAAGTCGAGCATAGCTCCGATATGTTGAAGTGGTGGGATAGCTCATTCTAAGGAGGCTCGAAACATCAAAATGGCCTTTTGTCTCAAAATCTTGCTTGTAATAAGCTTTGTCTTGGGATCTTGCATGGAAGAAACTGTAGTCGATAAACGTCGACTAAATAAACCTTTCTCTGCAAATGGATTAGGTGTTAACGACCCAATTTGTAAAGCAATTGGTCTATCAAAGTCAGGCTTATCACTAACGAGCCAAGATATTGGATCCATGATAGCACTTCAAGAAAACACTCAGCTTGCTCTTCAGGATGAGCTTCCAGAAGGGGTCAAAGTCGTCGCGGATCCAGCAACTTACACACCAATCACTACAGGCTTAGGTCTTCTACAAAGAAACAAAGAAACCGTAACTCTTGGTTTTGAGTTTAAAGGCATCCCATTCTGCAGTCACAAAATCATCGCATATATGGATGAAGGTAATTTGGTCCACTATGGTAATTTACCAAAAATTCCAGAATTTGATAAAAGCACGAGTTTACCAGAATGGCCTGATGTTAAATCAGCTGCTAAAGTTATTTTTAATCGGATCAAACAAGAACCAGCCTTCTTAGATTATCAAATTACTGATTTAATGTATAAAGACTATAATGTTGCAGCCTGTCTTGGTTTTGACAGCTCTGGAACACTTCTTCCTTTCTGGGATTTTTCACAAGTTCGAATTGGCAATCATCAAGCAAGAATTCATGCTATTGCAGATGAAAAAGATTTTTATAAAGATCAATACGGCGATGTATTCGATCGAGGATTCTTTACTGCCGAGGGATCTGGAGATGTTCTGCAACGAGTACAAAACGGTACATCTTACTCATTCGAAATCAACCGCGTGGATCTTCCAAATATTAGTGGAGGTAACTTTCTCTGCAACAGCAAATTTGTTCCCGATAAGGCATTTAGCACTGATAAGACATTCTTCTTCACAACAGAATCGGCAAATTTCGCACTTTTTCAAGTTACTATTTTTTATAATGCCAACATTCACTCTGACTGGGTTAAAAGCCTCCCGTCGTCTGAAGGTTGGCCTGGTCCACAAATCCGATTAACCATTGATGACGAAAATGATGGAATTAACAATACTGCTGTTTATTACCCGAATGGGAATGAAGTCCCACAGATTCAGCTGGGTGATGGTGATGGAAGAGCCCTTAAAAATCTGTGGAAAGACCCAGAGGTTGTTTCTCATGAGTTAGGACATCATATCGTATATCGCAAATTAACAGAAACAAGAGGAGAATCTCTAATCCTCCATGAGGGTTTATCTGATTACTTTGTGTTTGCTAGAACCAATGATCCATGCTTAGCTGAAACAATTTGCCCAGTTACCAGCTCAGTTTGCAACTCTACTCAATGCCTGAGGACAGCAGACAACGATTTTACTAAGAATGGATCTAATCTACCTTCCGAACCTCATAAGATCTCTCAGCTCATCTCGGGGATGCTTTGGGATATTGGCAAGAATATTGGCCAACAACCTACTGCTAATATTGTTTATCAAGCTATTAACTACTTAAAAGAGGATAGTGGCTATGCAGATTTTCTAATTGCACTTATGTCAGGAGATAAAGATTTAAACCAGGGAAAAAATGCCTGTTTAATTAAGGATACTGCCATTGCAAGAGGCTTTGATGAACTGGATAATATAGACTGCAATCAATTTATCACCCAGTAAACATTGCACTAATATTCTAAACATGGCCTCAAGTCAGCCTAATTTCTTGCCCCCTTACTTGTTGAAAGGCAGCCTATAAATTATACTAAAGTAAAATCACCAAACAATCGTATCTACAAAGCTTGAGGGCGAAATGGCAAAAATCCTTGTTGTAGATGACGCTGATCATGTTCGTGACAGCCTTAAAGAAGCCCTTGAAAAAGCTGGGCATACAGCGACCCTTGCGGTCAATGGAGAAGAGGGTTTATCAATCTATGATAAACAAAATGACTTTGACTTGATCATTACAGATCTCAATATGCCCGTAATGGATGGTATGCAAATGTGTGAAACATTGCATACAAAATACCCGGCCCCAAGGCCTCCCATTCTAATTTTGTCTTCTGAGGCTGATCCAGTCTTAAAAAATCAGTCAAAAGAATATGGAGTTGTTGGTTGGATTGTTAAGCCGTGCAAAGAATCTGTAATCAGTAGTGTAGTAGAAAAAATAATAAAAAAATTCAAGAAAGTTTGAGCTCGATATGGATACCTTAAAAAACGATCTCATTTCTACTCATGAAATATTTGGAATTCTGGAAATTTCAAGTAATATTTCCAATTTTATCTGGGATCATTTGCCAATGGTCCTAATGCTAACTAGTGAATCTGGACATATCCTCAAGACTAACAAGGAAGCTTGTAAATACTTAGAAAAAACACCAAGAGACATCATTGGAAAAAAGCTTCATGAAGTTTTTTCTGTAGGATCTGCTAGAAAATACTTCGAAGATTTTTTTACAGTTGACCCAAATAGCGAACGAGCTCCCTTTCAATCATACGTGGATGCTAAAACTGAGTATACTTTTTGGCAAGTTAAATTCTTAAGTAATAAGAGTCAAGATAACCAAACAAAAATTTATGCCATTATCGGAAATAATTCTCAGGAGTTAATGCAAGCCTATCAAGGTGAATTGATTAAAGCCTCAACTCTAACGTCTATGGCAACATTGGCAGGAGGGGTCGCCCATGAAATTAACAATCCACTCACCGTAGTCAGAGGTTGCAATGAGCTTATTACACGGATATCAGATGAAAATCCTAAGCTAAAAAAGCTCACTGATGATATTGAAAAACATGCATTAAGAATGGCAGATATTGTCCAGCATCTGCGAAGATTTTCCACGCGATCTCCTACTACTGGATTATCGATTGTGGATATAAATGATGCTGTAAAATCAGCAGAAGGTTTTTTTAAGACTCTACTTAGAGATGAGAAGACTGTCTTTTCTTTCAGTCTAAATGAAGGTCTAAAATTAAACGGCAATCTAAAAGAAATTGAATCGGTCCTTCATATCCTGATTGAAAATGCTAAGGATGCATTTGATGCAACATCAGATGAAAGACAGCGTATCATTAGTATCAAAACTAAGAAAGTAAATCGCCAAGTGACTCTAATATTTGAGGATAACGGTTGTGGTATTCCTAAACATATTATTGACCGTATTTTCGACCCATTTTTTACTACTAAAGGAGTAGGTAAAGGTACAGGCTTAGGGCTCTCAAGACTGTATAACATAGTGAAAATGCATTCTGGAATTGTTGATGTGGAAAGTGAAGAAGGAAAGTACACACGTTTTACCATCGGCTTTCCAGAATACTCAAAGGAAGAGTAAGCAAAATGAGCGAGAAATTTTTAGAAGCCAATCGAATAATATTTCAGGGAATAAGATCTGCAAGCTTAGAAGTATTTCGGGCTGAAGCAAAATGCCCTGAAGCTTCTATCCGAGAATTCAACGATCAAGATCCCAATAAGCTCATTTATATACAAGATATCGCCTGCATTATGCTTATAGGTGATGAGATTAAAGTAGTATTTAAAGTCCACTACTGGCTCGAAGATGCAATAAAGGTCCTTAAAAAGGTGCACCCTGCACATGCTGAAACTATTGTTGAAAAAAAATCTCGCGACTATATGAAAGAACTGACCAACGTAACAGCAGGCCGGATTAAATACAAATTATTGACCATGAACTGCAATATCGGTCAAAGTTTGCCGGTTAACTTTGATGGTTTCAACCAGCTTTTTTTTATTGAAAAACGCAATAACGAATTTTCTGATTCTTGGGCTATTTCAAATCAAAAAGAAGAATTTATCATGTCTGTGAGCATACAATATTACAAGGATTCCATATTAAATAAAATCAATGACACCATGCTCCAAAATACAGCTCCTCCAGACGTCGAACTCTTCTAAAAAGTCAAAAAATCTCAGCTTTGGCAAATAATTAATGGATGGCTCGAGTGCTTCTTAGCTTTGATTTGACCAATCACACTTGCCTGCCTAAGTCTATGGTGTCTTAGTTCTTTACAAAGTGATTCTGCATGTTCTGCTGGCACCCCAATTAAAATGGGACCCGCTGTCTGTGGGTCAAATAGAAACTCTGCAATGGCTCTATCGTGATTGGAAAGTAATTGCAAAGTTTTAGTGTAGGGAATACGGTTTTGAGAGTGAATGCTTGATCTAATGCCTTCAGAAAGGGCATTCAACATTCCTCCATATAGAGGAAGTTTTTTTAAATTAATCGCAGCAACATAGGAATCACTAGCAACACAACTAGCGATGGCCCCTGCTAGACCATAACTAGATACTGCACACATCGTCCGAAGAGGGTACTTACAGCTTAGACTAAGGAGCGACTCATGACTTAGGGTCATATGCGCCATGGTCTGCCAAAGATGTCTAGAACTTACTTTAATTCGCTCATAACCAGAGAACATCACACCGGTACCTAGAGGCTTGGTCAAGATAAGAGCGTCACCTTCTTCTAAAAATTGGTCTTGTATATCAGCAGTTTCATTAAAAAATACTGCTTCCAACTCAATTCCAATATTGGCAAGTGGTCCAGCATGGCAATAAAATGAATCCAGCTGAATCTTATAAAAACCAAACCCTTCTGCCATCCCAGCCAGCATATCATTAGCATCACGATTCATAGCCCTCTTGGGCCCATAGGGCACGGTAACTATAACTCGTGCAGATTGGGGGGCTTGTCCCAAAGCATATAGATAATTTGCTCGATCTGCGACTGCTACTTTAGCAAAGCTGAATAGGTCTTTAGTAAAAGAACTGAGTGCTCCCATTGACTGCATGAGGTATGTGCCGCCATCTAGAGGAATTCTACGCACACTGGTTTGTGAGAGAAACTTCTTCTTGGATTGAGACCCAGACAAGCCATACAAATCTAGTGCCAAAGGGTGTTGCACGTCATAGGGCAGGCTATCGGCACTTCCTCGACATGGTTGGATCGATAAATTCCCAGACTCCATGTAAGTTGAAGTTCTTAATGTTTCAGCACGAGCAAAGTACCGGTCATACCACTTCATATCTAAACGAAGCTTGCGATCTTTCATAAAGCCATTAGTAATAAATCCTTTGCCCTTGTGGTAAAGAGCTTGATCTCGACCCAAATACATATACTGGCCGATCTTGTGAGATTTATTGCACTGAACTTGCTGTAAGCCTGAAAATCGACGACCTAGGTTTTTTGCCAAAATTCTAGACATAGCTAAGCTATAGCTCGTACTCTGCGAAAGAATATAAGGGTGACTCCAGGCTGCTGTACTAGCAACTGCATAAATACCTAAGTGGGAGGAACTCTCCAGGTTTGGATTAATCCTTACGAGCCCTCTATGATCTAAAGCAAGCCCAGTTTCCTGAAGCAACTCGTTTCCCTGCTGATTGCTTGCTTGGATTAAACAGTGGCATGGCACCTTACTATCATCAGCTAGGACAAGAAAACTATTTTGGTAATCGGAAATTGGGGAACTGCCATGGAATGATATATTGAGCCTCTTAAAATTGGCAGTTACCTTCCTCCATTCTTTAGGAGAAAGTGGAGGAGCTAAATTTTTAGAGCTAATAAAATGTAAAGCAACCCTTTCGCTTAAGCGTCTACTTCGTTTGACGCGCTCGCCCAAAGCGTTAACAATTTCAATTGACCGATAATCACCACCTTCAACGACCAGATTAAAAGTTTCTTCTTGAAATCGAGTTTTAATGACCATTTCTAATCGTATGAGCTTATCAAGAAAAGACCTTAATGGTTTTATACTAATGGTTTTATGAGCTAGACCAGGAATTCTATCTTGATAAGACTGAGGCACAGCACCAACGTCCAAAGACAAAACATCGTAGCTAATTTGCTGGTGTGGTTGAGTGGTGTAGATTCTCTTTTCATCTAATGAAATTTTAGTGACTTTTTGCTTGATATACCGTACACCAGCCTCACAACAAAGGTGACCAATGTCAAGAAAAGCCATTTGTGGGGAAACATCTCCAGCTATTAGCCTAGGAAGCATCCCCTTATAAATTCCATCGCTAAATTCACTAACAAGTGTGAGTCTATAGGGCTTCGGTGAGAGTTTTTTATAATCTCGAATAACTTCAAGATGGCAATGACCATTACCGATCAAAACCACCTCAGCTGCAGGCATCATCATTTTTTCAGGCATCTTGTAAGCTACCTATTTAAAGGAACATAAACCTTACGTTTAGGTTACTTAAAAGTATAGCATATGTCTTGCAGAAGGATTCCCTGAGTATCGAGATCAACTCTCTTTAGCTTTAGGCTTGCTCGCACTTGAAGGCTTAGATTCTGTTTTAACTTCTTTTGAACCACTACTTTCACCTTTTTCACCTTCACTTTTAGTGGAGGCACTTTTATCCGCAGAGTCGTCACTCTCGACAGATTTTTGAGGCTTTGGATTTTTGCCGTTATGCTTAAAATCCGTCTCATACCATCCTTGCCCTTTTAATACGAAATTTGTCCGACTCATCAGTTTTACTAAAGGCCCTCCTTGGCAACTTTCGCAAACTTCAGGGTTGCTATCAGAAATTTTCATCAATTTCTCTAAAACTCCCCCGCAATTTTTACACTCAAATTCATACAGCGGCATTATTCACATCCTTATCTAACTTACTAGCTGTTTTTCATTTCGGAGCGAAAAGGTCCATTCTTCTCCCCAGAAGGTTAAGCTCAAATTTGCAATGATCAAGTCCAAAGCCATGATTAAGCTTAGAGACATTCATACACAGCATTTACACCTGGCCACAAGAGGCAAGTTGAGCATTTCATAATGGATTTACGCCATCTATTGTGGTAAAAACCAAAACATCAACTGATTAGCACTATAGGTCGATACCCTAATTCCCCAATAATATCAAAAGGTAGCCTAAGAGCTCGTTTGATAGGAATGAATAAACTAAGCTAAAGCGAAAAACAGGGGTGCCCATGGATTATATTCCCTTTGAAAAACCGATTGCCGAACTTGAAATACAAATAGAAGAACTAAGACGTATGGCAGTTACCCAGGCCATCAACCTCGACTCTGAAATTAGAGAGCTTGAAATTAAAGCAAGCTGTTTGAGGGATCAGATGTTTGCAAATTTAACTCCCTATGAAACCACACAGCTTTCCAGGCACCCCCGTAGGCCTAACTCTCTTGAGATCATTGACAAGATTTGCCTCAACTTTATCGAGCTGCACGGAGACCGTAACTATTTTGATGATTCTGCTATTATTGGTGGTATAGGGACCATAGACAAAAAATCCGTGGTCATCATTGGACATCAAAAAGGCCGGGGAACCAAGGATAACATTGCTCGCAACTTTGGAATGCCAAAACCAGAAGGATACCGAAAAGCGCTTAGGCTAATGTCTTTAGCTGAACGTTTTTCCCTTCCCATTATCACCCTCATTGATACTCCTGGCGCATATCCGGGAGTAGGTGCTGAAGAACGAGGCCAGTCCGAGGCTATCGGCAAGAATATTATGGTGATGTCCAGGCTAAAAGTCCCAATAATATCTATTGTGATTGGCGAAGGTGGAAGTGGAGGAGCTCTGGCCTTGGGAGTAGGGAATAAGGTTCACATGATGCAATATGCCACTTACTCAGTCATATCCCCAGAAGGCTGCGCATCTATACTCATGAAGGACGCATCTAAAGCTCCAGATGCTGCGAATTCACTCAATCTAACCGCACAGGCAGCATTTAAGTTTAAAGTTATTGATAGCATCATCGACGAACCAATAGGCGGAGCTCACCGTGCACCGGATATATGTGCTCAATCTATTAAGAAAGTAATCATCGCCGACCTAACTGAGCTATCAAGCTTTTCAAGGGAAAAACTGCAAAACCACCGTATCGAAAAGTTTCTAGCACAAGGGGTTACAGAAGAAACAACTCCCTTTGAAGACTCGAATCTAACAAAGCAGAAGATCCCTCAAAGCTAAGAGCTATTGCCAAGCATTGATCGCTAAAAGCATAATGAGAACGCAAGTAAGAAACATTTATTTTGAGCCTTTGAGCTCTAACTGGACCTTTTAATTTCGATTAGGTGAGAATTCATGTTATTACCCAGTTCAGAAAAAGAAAATGGCAAGGGGGACCTTTCAATGACACCAAAGCCTGCAGTAATTGTTGCTGTTGATGGTCCCGCTGGCTCAGGAAAATCAAGCATCTGCCGCCAAGTTTGTAAAAAGATTGGCTTTGTATACATCAATACAGGAGCCATCTACCGCGCGTTGGGATTTATTGCAAAGCGAATGAACATTGATCTTGCCAATGAGCAGCAATTGGGCAACCTTGTTACTATTTTTAAGGAGGGATTAGAATGGGATGCCAAATCAGGTTGTTTATTCTTTGAAGGAGAAAATTTAAGCCCTCACCTTTATGACGAGCAGGTTGGCTCGTTTGCGAGCAAAATTGCAAAGAACCCAAAGCTACGCAACTTGCTCCTGCCATTGCAGCGTAAGCTTGCTGAGTCAGCTCCCAATGGTGCACTACTAGACGGCAGAGACATTGGTACGGTTGTATTCCCTAATGCAGATCTAAAGATTTTTATGACTGCAAGCTTAGAACAACGCGCTAAACGCCGTTTGCTCCAACTTCAAGAACAGGCTTCTCCTAGTGAACAGATTCCAAACCATCATGAAATCATGCTTGAGATTGAGAAGCGTGATTCACAGGACAAATACCGAGGAACAGCTCCTCTAAAAAAATCTCCTGAAGCTATTGAGTTTGATACTAGTGATTTGGGAATAGAAGAATCAATTCTAGAGATGACTGAACTGATCAAAAATAAGCTTAAATTATTATAATATAAGGAAATATTTCACCTTAATTGGTACTCAAAGAAAACAAATATCTCCTTCATCGGCAATGTCTTCTATAGAATCACCTTTCAGGGCTTGCTCTGCATCAAATACATCAAAAATAAACTCGACAAAGATTGTGTTTGCTTCTTCATCAAATGCCAATACCAAAGATGGTTGATTATATTTTGTGATGATTTCAATATCATCTCCGTATAGCACAGTGGGTAATCCTATCTTGCAATGTTCAGATTCCGGAAAGCAACTTTTAAAGCTTCCCGCTACCATATTGCCGATCTCTCCGAGTAAATCCCAAACCTTGCTTCGGGGAAAGGTTTCAGAGTTGGATAAACGCCCATAAATCTCTGAGGCATATTCGACAGTGGTAGTAACTGCAATCTGGCCTTTCACATTGTCACCGTTTAAATAAAGGAGAGCTGTTGTATCTGCAAAAAGTCGGTTAGATGACCTTAGAAAGGCTTCTCTGGGAGTTGCAAATACTTTGAATGACCTTCTAAGAAATGATTCGCAACTATCAGAAAATGCAGACAAAAGGTGTTCTGGATATATGTTGGCAAGCAAGCGCTTAAGAATCGCTTGCTTCAGCTGTCCAATGGAACTGGAGTAATCTACGACTGCTTTAGGTTTATAAACGTCAAATTTGGTTTTTACTCCTTTTGGTTCAAACCAAATAGTAGTAATCGTGGTATTAAATTGACTAATTTTTTTAATTAGATTTAAACCTTGATCGCCTGTAACTTCTGCATTAATCAGAAATGTAGAAATTTGATTAGATTTTTCGATAATTTCAAGTGCAGATTCAGGGTCGGTAGCCAAAACTATTCTGAAATTGAGGTCCTTTAGTTTCTCTGAAAGTTTTACGACCCTCCCATCCTTAGTATCTAGAATAAGAGCATATTTCTTGACAAATTTCATAAAACCCCTTTTCATATTTTAAAAAAATCCTTTTTGTTTATTCTCCAAAAAACTTAGACCCTGCTTCACAATAAACAAAATTAGCTCTTAATTTTCAGATAAGTTGTTTCTATCACTTGAACCAAACCACTCTAATTTTTGTCAAAAATATTAGTTCTTTTTTTAACAATTTTAAGATCAAAAGCACTTAATGGCAAGCCTGGGTATCCCACTTCTTTTGCAAATTATGATCTTATGATAAAATTAAAGCGTCCGAAGTCAGGCCACACTAATTGCAGGAGATATCAGGATGAGTGAAAACAAGCTAGAAGAACAAGGAAATACAGTAGCAAGTCCTAGGTATGATATTATCCTTGTTACAAAATTAAAGAATATTTTCGATTCTGATTTCCTCCATAAAGGGATCACACTCAATTTATCTGAGTCAGGGCTGTTGCTGTGCTCTCAAAGTAAAATTCCTGTTGATATTCACAACAAATTATCAATATTCCTAAAGGCAAGTGATCAAACCTACCATGAGTCTTTTGACCTGGAAGGGGAAGTCGTAAGACATGCCAATGAAAATTTAAAACGGAATGAAATGTTTGAATCCGTCATTGGTGTAAAATTGAAACCTTCGGATTCATACCAAGACTGGGTTCAGTTTATAAAAAAGCTTGATAAGCTCTACACTAACGTTCCTCAATACAAAAACCGTTGCTAGTGTGAGCTAGATTCCAATTGTTTAACAAGTTCATGCCCTCCTACTAATTTGAGACAACGATCCGGTTTAGAATTTAAGGTACATAGCCAATGTAATAAATCTTTATGATGTTGCTCAAAGGGAGGCACAAAGGCTGTTGTGTGACCTCTTCTTTTTAAAACTACAAATTGGCCCACCTTACCTAAAGCGTTAAATAGCTCTTTCCCCTGTTTAAAAGGTACTACAAAGTCCTGTTTACTATGAAATTGCATCACCGGAACTTCTATGCCTTGAAGGGTGTCAACAGGACTAAGATCATCGGTCACGAGAAAAGACAAGGGCCATTGAAACAACCACGTAATAGCTTGCTGAGCCAGCTTATCTCGAGCAATCCCTCTATAAGAAGCAAAGGTGCTATCTAATATCAAGCCCCGTAAGTATTTAGGATTAAGGCGAGTTATAGCTGGAATGGCAACAGCCCCTCCGAGGCTTTGCCCAATAACCAAATAAGGAATCTGCTTAGATTCTAAAAAACTCAGCATAACCTGTCCGTCAACAATTAACCCTTTTCGATCAGGAGTTCCCGTAGAATGGCCATAACCTCGATAATCAAAGCTTATTACTTCATAACCAAACTCAGTTAACCAAGCAACAAACAAGAAGTGAGCTGATACGTTTTGTGCATTACCATGAAAATGCAATATAGTACCAATTTTTTCCCGTTTTGGAGCAATCACCCAATAGTTAAGCGTTTCCCCATCTGGGGTTTTCATCGTTGCCTCTCTATATTTGAAACCTTTTTTATCAGGGGTCAAATAAGTGATGCGATCAGGGTAATAGAAAAGGGAGTTGCAGGATGTTGTAATAAAACTCAAAAAAACCAACAGGACTAATTGATTGAACATCAATCTTCCTTAAATTATCAAGAGTGATCGTGCCACGACTTCACATGATAGCTCTGCTCTCCAAAATTTACCATTCCATGGTGCATGCGCATCAGCTGATCTTGGACGCCTTGGTAAGACATAAGCCAATCACAGGAACGAACTGGTATCAATACTAGGTCAGGCTGGCAATATGGCGCAAAAACACGGCAATGATCGGAACAAACTTCCTTAGTTTCTTCATTTACGACTATTTCAATATGGCCAAATTTTCGATGAAAGCCACATCTACCTCGGCCATAAGCTAAGATGCTACCTCGCATCAAAGGTGTGTCTTTATCACCACGTTTTGATAACTCTCCTAGCCCCAAGGTCACGCACATAGTGACTGGATTTTTTATTGCCCACCTTTTAAAAGTTTCGGCTGAGCGCCCAGGTGAGCCCAAACTTCTTCTCGTTGGCACATTGGTCATTTCTAAGTCATGAGGCAATAAGTGGAGGTTGCGGGTTGGTAGCATTCCCTCCATATAGTCCTTTAACACCGTATTGAGAGCAATACGAACTCCCATAAGACAGAGTCCTCGACTATTTCGATATGAGGCAAATTCCTTGGAAGCTAAAGCAAGTTTCTGAGCAAAACCGTAGTCGATAGACTCTTGTAAGGTTTCCATATTGGTCAGATTGAGATCATGCCAAATTTCTACTGTTTTTGCCGGTCTTACTTCTGAGTTGGTCTTGCTCTCACGACTAATTTCACTGATTTGTTCGATTCCAGCTGGCGGAAGTTTCCGTAAATATTCCTCTGACCATTTCAGCTCATGTGCAGTAATATCTATCAAGTCTGTGACAAGATGACATTCATGAGCAGAGGAAACAGAGTTATCTTTAATACGGTGAGTTTGAAATTTATTGGGCTTAAATGGGGTAAGTAAATTCTCTGGCCTAGGCATCGATTCAAATCGGTTCATTCCCAGGCTAATAAGAACAATACTAAGAAAGTAAACTATGAGTGTAGTTATTAAAGTCAGATAAAATTTAATAAAAGCATGCCCGTCATCCATGCACTATCGTCCCAAACATCTAAGCACCTGCCTTCTTCTTCAAACCAATCTCTTCCTTTAATCTGATAGACCTGTCTATCGAGAATTTATATTTACGAGAATACTTAATGGAACGATTAATCAGTTTGAGGGCTTTTTCATAATCCCGCTTCTTAAGGGAATGTGCACTCATATTGTGTAAGATTACTGGGTTAGTTTTATGTTTAGCATATAAGCCATCAAGTATTTCCTGTGCCTTATCTAACTTCTTATTCGATACAAACAATACAGCGCGTATTAATTTACTGGCAAGACGAAGATTAAGCTCCCATTAACACCTACTTTCCATGTATAATCACTGAAACCGCAAAAGATATGATGTAAAAACAGAAAAAACCGCCATATAATATATATGTAATATCAACATGCTATGATTAAACG
>JBGCDR010000160.1:0-3833 GCA_045105515.1 Oligoflexales bacterium | reverse complement strand
TATGGAAGAGCAATCACAAAAACGGAGGAAAAGTTTCATGACAACCTAAAAATAATCGGGCAATACTTAATTTAAAAACCCTTAAAATTACAACGATAAATCCCGCCAATCAGTTATTGAAATTCCTATACATGAACTTAGGTAAACTTCAGCAGCAGGTTGCCTTTTATTATATGAAGAAGCCATTACAAACCCATAGGCACCTGCTGTAGCCACCAGCAGGCAGTCTCCTTCTTTGGTTTCCGGAAGACTTCTAGAATGACCGATTACATCTCCTGTTTCACAAATCGGACCAACAATATCCGCTTTCATCTTTAATTCAGAATCAAGTTGAGAAAGGTTTACAATTTCATGATACGCTCCATAAAGAGACGGACGTAAAATTGAGTTCATTCCTACATCAACTCCAACAAAATTTTTCGTTCCTTTACTCTTAATTTGAGTGACCTTTGTTAAAATTACCCCAGCTTCTGCTACTAAAAACCTTCCAGGTTCTAGCCATAGCTCATACTCAGGAAAAGCTTTCTTTACTTTTTCACAGGAAGATAAAACAGCTTCCGTATCCAAAGCTTGTTGCCCTGGCTTTTCAACAATTCCTAAACCACCCCCAAGATCCAAGACTTTGACATGCTCAAATCTTTTTGCAATTTCAGCAAGAAAAACTGCATTCTCTGCCCAAGTTTCCGGGCTTCGAATTCCACTTCCAACATGAACATGTAAGCCAGTCACCTTAAGATTTATTGAGTCAGAAAAATCATTAAATTTGGGAATATCTGAGCTAGCAATGCCAAATTTGGACTGCACCCCTGCCGTCCTTACATGCTTATGATGCCCCTTACCCACGTCTGGATCAATACGAAGAAAAATCTCTTTATTTCTAAAAATCCCTGGATGAGCATAAGCTACGTTAACATTATCTAAGGTCACAACACACCCTAATTCAAAAGCTTTTTTATACTCAACAATAGGGGCAAAGTTCGGAGTAAATAGTATTTTAGTACAATCAATTTCAGGAAATAACTTCCTCAAATATTCTATTTCTCCAAGGGAAACGCAGTCAAAACCAAAGCCTTGATTATTGAATAAACGCAATATATCTGGATGAGAATTAGCTTTCATTGCATAATTGATCCGGCCAAAAATTTCTTTACTATTAATAGATTTCGCAGCTGATATTAAAGTTGGTTCATGGTACACGTAGCATGGACTATTTTCCGATGCAATCTTCAAGAGTTCGTTTGAATCTGCCTGCCACCAATGTAAATACTTATCAATTTGCCTTTCATCTTTTTTCTTAAATAGATCATTCCAACTTGAACCAAAGATCTCTGGATCATGGGTTTCAGAAAAAAACAACGAATGAAGCTTCTGAACCATTCTAGCAGCATCATCTTCTTCCACAGTGAAAGTAAAGTTTAAGTCGCTAGCAGATTGGGAGATCAGGTGTATTTGCTTCTCTTCAAAAGCTTCCAGAGCCGGACCAATTTCATGAATTATAGAGCGAATATTTTTACCAACCAAACTAACAGCGGCTACCGGGCCTATAAGATGTGGTTGGCAAAACTTTTTTAGATCCTCGCAAAGGGAATCGAGGGTCTGCGATTCAATTACATTTGCAATAGAGTCGAGAGTTACAGTCACGTTACTTTGCGAGGTTGCTATCAAATCAATGGATAATCCATGTTTGCGAAAGCAGTTAAAAATATTAGCTAAGAATCCGACCTGATGCCACATGCCTAGAGAATCCATACTAATCATATGGATATCCTTTTTAGCGATGACCGCTTTCACCCTAGCAGAAGGAGAACCCACTGCTGCAATACTCATACCAGCAAATTCAGGGCGTTCGGTCCAGCCAATGCGGAGTTTAATACTCTGCTTTCGTAATGGGTCGATGCAACGCGGGTGTAAAACTTTGGCTCCAGATGTTGCTAACTCTTGAGCCTCATCATAATCAAGATTTAGTAACAGCTTAGCTGAAGGAACTTCTTTTGGATCTGAAGTAAACATCCCAGGGACATCGGTCCAGATTTCTACTTGCTCAGCTGTCAACTTAGCTCCAATATACGCTGCTGAAGTATCCGAACCACCACGTCCAAGTACCACTGTTTCACCTTGGCCATCACTTGCAATATAGCCCTGGGTAATGAATGCCTGGTGACTTTCTTCTGCAAGGAATTTTTGAAAATTTGCGTCTGGCCGAAAATCACAAACAGCTGATAGATAGTGTTGATAGTCGCTTATTCCTTCCTGATCTAAGGTCTTTAAATGTTCGCGAATGTCAACAAAGCCAATGTTAAGATCCTGACTCTGAAGCCATTTATAAGCAATCTTGCTGAGCATTAGCTCTCCGAGACTCAAAATTTGAGCCGACACTTGAGGGCTAGAGAACCTCAGCAAAGAAATACCCATTGCTAGTCTTTTAAGCTGATCCCATTCGCTGGCAATAATTCCATTAAAGTCTTTTAAACCCAACTGCTTGGCAAGATTCAAATGTTTTTGCTCAATGCTATCTAAAACAAGATCTAATTCCGAGTTTTTAGTGATATTTTTGGTCAGAGCCTCCAACTGATTAGAGACACCAGAGATCGCTGAACAAACCAGTATTGGTCGATATCCCTCCTGCAACCTTTGTTTGAGGATTCTGGCAATAGTCTCCCAGCGGGAAGAGTTTGCAACACTAGTACCACCAAATTTCAAAACAAGCCAAGGTCTTTGAACCACACTTCTCTCCTTCGCTCTCAGTAGAGTTAAAAAGGCTCAATAAAAATTTTTATATTGTTTTTTAAAGGGAGTCATTAAAAATTATGGAGAAATAGATGATAACTTGGCCAATAGCTAGCAAAGTCAAAAAATATCTTGAAAAGTGAAGCCATCTCTGGAAACCTGCTTTCCAAAATGAAACGGTATTTTTCCGGGAAACAAAGGGCAATCAAATACAAAAGAATGAAATTCTCCATTTTCCCCACAAGGATCTACTTCACAGGGAAGCTTTCGCAAAAAATCCTTATCGAAAATTCTTCCACAAAATTCTCTTGGAAGTTGCTTCTCATCTACGCAAGTAATAACTGATCTTACCCCTTGCTCCACCATCTGCAATGAAAGATGATGTGTATTCTCACCCCAAAGTGGGAAAATGGGTTTTATACCCGTACCTAGCAACTGCTTTATTCTATATTTACGAATGTCTTCTAAATATAAATCTCCAAACCCAAAAAACTCAACATCATCATTCTTTGCTTCTTCTATAAAAGCCTTCATTATCCCTTCATATGCTTTATTCGAGCAAGGAAAGGGTAAACGAATTAACTTAAGAGGTAAGCCGAGATTTCTTGCTTGAATTTTAAGTAACGAAAGTCTCACAGAGTGCATAGAAACACGATTAAAGGACTCATTTATAGATGTAAAAATCGCCGAAACTTCATACTGCTTATCATGAAGTAATCTCGATAATGCCCAGAGACTGTCTTTACCACTACTCCAGCTAAACCAAGTATTTTTACTCAAGAAGCACACCCTCCACATACAGTAAGCTCTTTTTGAATTCTATAATAATTGAACAGTTACAATAACTTTCATAACAAACTGATGACCCGAACTGTATCCCCTGCAATTAATAATTCTTCATTAGTTGGAATAACATAAACTGGCAGGCTCGAACCTTTTTTAGAAATTTTTCCTTCAATGCCTACTCATAGGTGACCGGGATTTTTACACTTAATTTCGTCATGTTATCGCCGATAGAGCTTTTTTTTGAGTGGTCATCCGACTCTTAGAATTGGGATCACAATAAGTCCTTATCAACAATAAGACCGATTCATTCACTGTATGTA
>JBGCDR010000159.1:0-9213 GCA_045105515.1 Oligoflexales bacterium | reverse complement strand
TTTCACTTGTCTTTCCGGTAACATGAAAATAAACATATCAAGCCCTCCCAGAATTACGTTTGGGATCAGCTTATCAATATTTACATAATAATCATATAAAATAATAATATTAGCTGGTTAAAAAATTAGACAACTCTAATGTCTGAGACGATTAAAAAGTGGAAGATATTTTTATGTTTTTTACAGTAACACTAATCAAAACTATATCGATATAGCTTCCTAAAACTCTCACTTGATGGAGCACTTATGACTCCCCGTCAAAATGTAAGCTTAGACAAACTTGGTCAAATTATTTGACAGATACGCAGATTCATTCTATCTTCATGTACAAATAGTCATAATTTAATTGAATATTATTGATCTAAGAATCAGTCTAAATTTATAGGGAGATTGCCTGTCTTTTTTTGCTGCTGGAACCAAAAATGAACTACCAGGATTTGCATGCCAATATAGAGTCGCTTTCTGCACCCTATTTCAGGTGTACTTTCAGATAGTATCAATAAAGGGGATTTATAATGCTCAGTAAAATTTTTTTAATCTTGCTCTTTACAGTCTCGGCCACCTCTGCAATTTTTGCTGCTCCTGGAGCCGGTGATTTAGCTCCTAATATTCAGTTGCCATTTGTTGATGACAGCTATGGCAGTATTACTGAGTCAAACCCTGGCCAGACTCATACCATCATCGAGTTTTCTGCATATGCATGTAAGTGGTGCCGATTAGGTATGCCACACCTAAAAGACCTAGCACAAAGACTCGCTGGAAAAGCGAGAATTCTATTAATCACCCCAGACAGTAAGTATAAAACCCAAAAATTCTTAGAGGAATTAGATATAAATCTACCTACAGCCTACGATCTTGATTTTGTTGATTTTGATGCCTATGGAGTAGGTCAAACGCCCCAGACCTTTGTTATCGATAAGAACCGGCGTATTTTATACACTCACCAAGACAAAGCCTTAAGTTCAGAAGTAGCTGATCACATCTACAACCTGATTATGGGCAATTAAGAAAGGATACTCGTGTTTAAACCACTCATGATCTCTATAGGACTTGTTATCTCACTAATTGGATGTGCCACCAGTGAATCTATAGATCGTAGCATTCTGAATCACCCTAGTATGAATCTTAGAACCAAAGCTACCATCTCCCCAGCGTCCTTGTTGAGTGGGCTTGATGCAATCAGTAATGCTTCATCAGCTAGCATTTGCAGTACCTGTGTTAAATAGATCTTTTTTATGATTTCCCTTGAACCTTAAATCCAATCAAGAAGGGAACGCGGATGAAACATCGCTGTAGCATTGTTCTTGGAATTTTACTGTTATTTTTTAATTTAGATTCAAGCTTAGCAAGCAGCAGTTATGAAATTTCCACAGATTTTTCAGGCCAAAGCTCTTCAACTACCCTTCAAGACCAAATAAGTAAACCAGGCCAAAGCGTCTGGTCACTAGGAGTTAAACAAGAATCATCGAGCAGCCCATTTGAACTGGAAGCTAACTTTTCTGCTGTGAATCGAGAGCTCGACAAATTCTTTATCCAGGAATACGATCCAAATAGTCCTACTCCTACGGTTCCAGTCATGCGCTCGCTTAAGGATGCTGGCAATACCTCAGAACATCTTCAAGGCGGACTCAATCTAATTTATCGTAAGGCAGACCTAACAAATATATTGGGTTATTCTGCCCCAATGAGCTCAGATCCTTTGGAAGCCAAGAAACTTAGCTTCAGTTCATCCTTAAAGTCTAATAAAGCGCACTATGACTTAGGTATCGAACTTAGTTTTAGTCAAGCGAAGCAGCCTAAAACTCTGTATCGGAGGTTTTATGAAGACGAACCATACCGGCAAAGCCCTGATTTCCTATACACTCAGGAATACAAACTTTGGTTTGAAACGAGCTTGACGAGCAAGATCAAAATAGGCGGTGAGATTTCCAACACCAACCGTTCAAAATTTAGACCTGATGTAAGAGGCGTGAAGCTAATGGGTAGAGTTGCTTTAAATGATCGCATCTTTACCAATCTTAGTATTGCTCAATTTAAGGAAAATGAAAGCCAAGAACCACTCGATGACCAGGGATATTTTACCCTAAGCTATTCTGAACTGGGCTTTGATTTTGAGCCGATTTTTGATCTGCTAGTCGGCCTTTCATACGCATACATAAAAGAAATCGAGGAGGTGGCCACTCATGGAGGAGAAAATAGAGAACTATATTCAGACCAATACGGTTTTGCACTCACTCACCAATCAGTGTTTCAGGATCTGGGGGTAAAAGCCTCGATCATCAGAAGTGAGGTGGGTGAAATACAACGATTATTTGGAGGAAGTATCACATGGCGTATTTAAATATTTTGTCACTTTGCCTATTCCTTGGCTCTTGTGCTCAGTTTTATACAACTAAAACCACATCAGATAATTCCCAAGCAACAGTAGTTATCCAAAGCGTAGAGGACAACTTAGAAGGTAGCTTTATCAATGAAAATGGCGATGAAGTATTTCTCGCAGATTTGCAAGACAAGCCAATTGTACTCATGTTTTCTGCGGTCACTTGCTCGACCTGCATCACTGAAGCCAAAGAAATTATTAATAGCTTCAAAAAAGGTGCTGCAAAATCTGATGTGGTCAATTTTGTTACTGTGCTTGTTGATAATAAGCGAATAGACAGATGGAAAAGAGCATTCAAAGAAAAGAAGCCAGAATGGCTCCATGGATATGAACTAAGCGGCGAACTTTACTTCAAATATTTTCCAAGACAAGCTGACGATCCTGAGTTTCCGTTAACTCCGGCGATGGTCCTGTATCATCCCTTTAAAAACGACCTATTTTTAAATAAAGGCCTTGAGTCACTGGGCGATGTTAGCTTAGTTGATTACATTCGCTCACATGTGGGCCTTTGGGAATCCTAAGGAGGGATTAATATGCTTAAATTAATATTTTTTACACTTACAATCCTTCACTCAAGTGTCTCTTTGGCAGTGGTCACTGAGTTCGATCAGTTAGTAAGTATTTCTGATACAAAAACTCGCTTTAACGATAAAACAGACACCCAGTTGGTGGTTTTTTGGGCTACATGGTGCGGGGAATGCAAGAAAAAACTTGTTACCACCCTACCTGAGTGGAACAAGCAGACCAAACTCAACGTCGTTAGTATCAATATAGATGCAAATTCAGAACGAGCTAATTCATTTTTAGATCGAGAAAAAATAGGTATACAAGTATTTAAAGAAGAAAATAGTAGTTTACAAAAAAGCCTAAAGGTAATTTCAGTACCTCATTGGGCTGTCTTTAAAAAACTTAAACCTACGGGCGACTCATGGGAGTTAATAGAGCATGGAGGAGGATTTGACGAAAAAAAAATCCTCCAAGTAATTGGAGGAAAAGTATCTTAGTTAGGGAGACGACTCCCCGGATTTACAATTCGTCTCTTGTATAGCTCTTATTCGATATCAGCATCTACAATTGAAATCTTTCTAGGCTTCGCATCTTCAACTTTTGGCAATTCTATCTCTAGGACCCCTAATTCAAACTTAGCCTTAATGCTATCTGCATTAACTTTATTTATCACAAAGGATCGTTTGAAACCACTGTTGCTTCTCTCTAATAGATGAGCCTTTGAGTCCTTCAACTCTTTCCGTTCCCCACGTTTTCCGATGATTGTCAAAACTCCGTCTGCATAGTCTATCTCTATCTCAGACTTCCTAAAGCCTGCCGCATCTAATGATACTAGATAGTATTCTTCAAACTCTAGCACATTTGTAGCAGCTTCCGAATTTCTCAAAGCTCCATGAATTGGTTTATAGAAATCATCGAAAAATTGGTCGAATATAGCTCTATTGGGACGATTAAAAACCTTAAGTGCAGTCATATCTCTACCTCCTATTCCTAACTAAACATCCTAAGCTAGGCTTATTTCTTTCTTCCTAAAGCAAACATAAAACCACTTAAGAACATGTCAAGTAGCCAGGAGATATAAACTTAGCTATTCTCTGATTTCATTAGATTTTTTCAAGTCCAAGTGCCACTTTTTTTGAAGATATTAGGATTCATCCAAATATTTGGCTCACACGCTAGGATACTCCGATAGACATAAAGCAGTAGAGCCAGAATGGCTGCTTAGTTCCCAATTGTCATCCATGCGTTCTCCACTCCATGGATTATAAACAAACAAGTGGTCTTGCATATCGAAGCATAAACTCACCTTCTGCCAAGCAAGCAAGCGAGTAAAATTGTGCCCTGTTACCTGTTTATATTGTCCGCTAATTCTATCAACGAAAATTAGAGATGCATTAAAACGACAGCTTTTAATTTGATAATCTTTATTGGTGTAGTTGAGGCAGATAATTCCCTCAGCCACCTCCTCATAATTATCGCTAACAACGACGGTTTCATCTTCGATAAAATCATCTGCATATGCAAACGATGGCATCAACAATAGTAACAATAGCAGTGTCTTTTTCATTTTTTTTCTCCAATTATAAATGTGAATTTTGAACGGTTCTAATCATATATAATATCTAAGGAAATACAGAGTAAACTTTTACTTATTAAAGAGACAAATCTAATTAGACCATTCTTCCAAAAATTGTTGAGCATTAAATCCCAACCCCGCCAACAACTCAAAGCTTGGAGTACTCATGAGAGTTTCTAGATGTATGACCTATAGATTTCAAACAAACCAACAGACTGACCAAACTACCTAAGTAAAATGGGTCAATCATCTGATTAAGATATTCAGGTAAAATAAATTTCCAAATTACGAGCATAGCCATAGATGCATAGCAACTGAGTTGAAAGGTCCGGGCATCAAGTAAATCCTTTTTAGCAAATCCAATAAGCAATGGAATGAATAGACATGCGGAGGACAAGCTGCCAAAAAATTTCCAAACTTCTTTGATATTTCCCTCTAACTGGCTGGCAAGAAGCAAGGTAAAAAGAGCGATCAAAAAAATGGAAAGCCGGTACCACCAAATATCTTTTTTTCGTAATAGATCATGACTAAGAATTTGCCCCCCAGTAAAAAGGTATGAATCAATGGTCGAGACAATCATAGCTACCATTCCACAACAGAATACACCTCGGAATCCATCAGGAAGAACCTGCAATGAATAGAGCAGATACGCTGATTGAGGTTTAGTATCCGGTATCATCATCTTGGCATATAAACCACTAAGGCAGGTGCATATATCAATCAAAACCCAGAATGCAATTGAACAAAAAATGCCTTTTTTTGCAAACTGTGGAGAAGGGCAAGCAAGGCAACGCTGGTAAAAATTTGGGTCAACCAAGGTGCCAAGTGCAATAAATCCCCAAATCACCAACTGCCAGATACTCTCTCCACCAAGAGGGTCGAGATGACTGGCGGGTAAGTGTGAAAACAATTCAAAGACAGAACATATATCTCTGAATGAAAAGAATAAGACCGATAAAATCGCAAACATCATGGTGATGAATTGGTAGAAATCTGATACTACCACGGCTTTAAATCCACCTATTGCTGTGTATAAACCAATAATTAGAGTGGTGATACCCATCCAGAAAAATGCATTCAAACCAAAAATAGTATAAAGAAAACCTCCCAAACTAATCACATAAACAGTTGGTAAGACATTCAACAGATTTAAAAGTGCACAAGTCCTTGCTGCACCCTTACCAAAAATCAATTCAACTAAGTGAGCTAAGCTTGTAGCCTGAGGAAACTTAAAAATCTGATCCACCACAAAGAAAGCAAAGAACAGGTATGTTAAGTGCCAGAATAAACCTTGAGAGATAAAATGATAGACCCCTTGTTCAAATGAAATCCTGGTAACCCCAAAAATCCCCCCATACCAAGTGGACACTAAACTAGCTACGAAAAATGGCATAGTTATCTTTCGGCCTGCTTTTAAATGTCCAAACAGCGATTTATGCTTACTGGGTCTTCTAAATCTTTCCAGTAGGATTGGAAAAAGGCTGGTTAATAACAGGCTAACAATAAATGTCAGAACATCTAGCTTTGTAAATAAAAGCTGAGCATTCGCATCAGGCAAGAACTCTTTCATAGCAACTCCCTACGCTGGTATAATCCAGATCAGGTAAAGCGGGTGTGTTCTCAGCCGCACATGCGGCACCCCGGGCTGTATAAAAAATACTAACAAATATCAAGCAGCTTAATAGAGATCAAGCAGTTTTTATCCTGGGATGGTCAAGAAGTCATCTGACTGAGATTTGCGAATGGAGAATACTTAGACAATGTCATTTCGACTGAGCTTTGCAAATGAAGAAATCCATTTGAATCAAATCTGACCTTTGTAAGAGATTCCTCAACTACTCTCGGAATGACTTTATCAGCCAGCAAAACTATGTCATTTCGACTGAGATTTGCGAATGGAGAAATCCCCCTGATATGACTGCTTCACGATTTTCCTAACTAAAAATTGGCAAATGGAGAATTCTCTTTATTAATAGCTAGCTTTTGTGCCTCCCTAAGACTGAGTGGTTTCTTAGGTATGATAAAATCGACAGTTTCCCTAAGTGCTTTTTGTTTTTCAGGTTCTAGATTTTTAAATGAGTGCATGGAAGAAAGTGCGATTGGCCCATTGTAACCAGCGTTTCTTAGTTTAGAAACATAACACAGATCAATAATATCTGATTGATCTATTTCATAGTCGAGGACCAAAAGAAATACCTTTGAAAGGTCTATTTCAGCTGAAAAAAAGTTTTCGATATAGTCAAATATCATAATATTATTAGATCCAGATCGCGTCGCCCATAATTCCCGAAAGAAAGGATCATCGTCAATTAATATCAATAAGTTCCTTTTTTCCGTCATGATTATCTACTTCTCCGAATGAGACTTGAGAGTTGGATTAGAAGTTCTTGGGGCACATTGTTTAGCTTTGAATAGATAAATATTTCCATACATGCGTGAAAAAGCTGTATGGTATTCTTATCAAGATTTAAAAGCTGTTTCCTTAGCAATTCTTTTTGCCCTTGAGGCATAGTTTCAGCGGTTTCTAAAAGTGGTTCTTTCCACTTCATTTTCTGGCTCATAGATGAATGAGGGGCGCCATCCAAGTATCTTAAGAATTCTGGGATACTTAGATCTTCTAGTGATGCTAGTTTTTCTAAGAACTCATAAACCGATATTAATCGAGGGTAGGGCTTTGTTTCAGACTCTAAGTCACAATACCTCGCTGGTACATAACCCAAGCGAAGGCTATTTTCCTTACTGCTCAAATCATGCTTCATCCTATAACGCCTTAAATAATAAGAAAGTTTTCTCTGAAGCAAGAGTCTTTTTTTCTCATTTATATTTTTAGTCAACATACAAACCTTGTTAATGCTTAACTACGTCACATTTTATGTAATTTAATTCGTCTATTAACATTTTTAGTCAAGTAATTACCGTAGATTTAATCAGCAAATAAACGTAGAAAGCCTTATAGCATAGATCAGAGCTTTAGAAAGCTTTAATGTGAGCTTTAATGCCTGTTTAATAATTAATCAACGTGGATGTTGGGACATTAGGTATTGACTGAGAATGTAAGCAGATTGCTTTTTTAGGTAAATAATTGTCCTAATTCAGAATTAGTAAATAAAGCCCTAATTGACGAAATTTCTACTGAGTATATATTGAGCATCTAGCTGAGGAGTCAGTTTATGAATTGTGAGACCCAAATTATCGAATTAGGAAATCAGTATGTTAGGGTAGGACAAAAAAGGCAATTTCTCACTATAGAAAAACTTCGGCATGACCTATGTAATCCTAAGCTACATGGAAAAAAGGTCGATGTACCATTGTCTTGGATTAATGCTTTAGAAAATCATCGAAGTAAAATAACTGAATTGAAGGCCTTAAAACTGCAAATCCAGGAAATTGGTCTAGTACAACCTATCGGCATCCAGTTACTTGACAACAAAATTACTGTTGTCTATGGGCATAGAAGGTTTCATGCATTCAGAGAGCTTTGCAAGAAAGACCCAATAAAATATGCAAAAATTGGCAGTGTTTTGCAGGTGTATCACCAAGCTGAACAAGGAAGAATAATAGCGCAAGCGGTTGAAAATTTGGGAAGACAAGATTTGAGTCCCTTGGACGAATCAAAGGCTATAAATGAGTTAAAAAAGACCCTTAAAACTTGGAATGGTGATTCTTACACTAATGTGCAGCTAGAAGAGTTTCTTGGAGGAGTCCATAGAAAAACGGTTGAGCTTGCAATCATAATTGCAAACTGGCCTGAATCTATTCATAAGACTATTAGTGAAAATGAAGACCATTTTTCCATATCATTACTTCGCTCTATTGCCAAGAAAGGTCTGAAAGGGGTAGACCTAGAATTTGTTATCAATAGTGCTGCACATTTATGTCCAAATAGGGCAAAAAGAGAGCAGAAAAAAGATTTGTCTTTATCTAGGATAGAGACAAAAAATTATAGAGACTACTTAAACCAATCTAATTTGGAATGTTCTGAAGATGAAAAAGACTTCCTATTCTCTCAAAGAAAGTGGCTGGGTTCCGAAAAGCATAGAGCTTTGATGCAAAAAGTTTTGCGGGAATACTTTGCTTAGGGAGTAATGGAGTCAATGACTCCATTGACCATATTTAGAGCTAAATTTCAGTCATTTCGAGCGAAGTCGCTTGCTAATGGACACATTTTTTTATTTTTTGTTTGTCATCCCGATGCATCGCCGAGGGATCTCTTTGATTTCAAACGATTTTAGCTAAAGATCCCTCGGCGATGCTCGGGATGACAAGTTCGAAGAGGATATACTTTCGTAAACGAAAGCCTATAAAAATAGTGTTTTTATTAAAATAAAAAAATGTGTCCATTAGTAAGAGCGGAGCCGAGAAATCCCCTGCCATTCTCAAGGATCTCTCCACTCGCTTTGCTCGGTCGAGATGACATTAAATGGAAATCTGATTTATTTCAGTATTCATGTTTTCATTGACACGTTGATGTGCGCATAGTTAATTATGGCTTATCGAATCTCTGACTAAGGGAAGAGAATTTATATCTTTTAGTTTCTGTACTATTAAAATATGCAAAGGAAATCCCATGAAATTTTTTACACTTGGTTTTCTTTCCTTGCTTTTTGTATCTCTTGAATTCAATAAGAAAATGCAAAAATAATCTTGCCGTCCAGAATTCAAAACAAATTTGTGCTTGAAAAAAATATTTTCATCAAAATTCCCCTTCCTAAGATGTGTTTAAGAGCTAATAAGAGAAAAATCTTAAGTT
>JBGCDR010000158.1:0-28978 GCA_045105515.1 Oligoflexales bacterium | reverse complement strand
TAAAGATCAAAAGCTTGAAAATAAGGTAAAATCATCAAGTCGAGTGAAGATAGAGCATGCAATAGGAGGTATTAAAATATTCAACGCAGCTTCTTCAAAGTTAAGAGTCAGAATTGATAAGCTTCGTGATGAAATAGGTTGCGCAGCAGCAGGTCTTTGGAACTATAAAATAACATAAATTAAGCTACCAAAGGGTTTTATCAATTGTTAGACAACTCTAATAGTCAAATTACTAATGATAAGCCAAAGCATCTTGTTTCGTAAAAACTAAATTCCAACCAGGACGATTATCCACTTTTTTAGCAACTTCTTTGGTCATCATATAGGTGAAATCTTCATGACTTTTACTTTCATATGAGTTTTTAAATCCATGATCTTTAAAATAAAATACTAATTCCTTTTTATTTACAAACTTGCACGGTGAAATTTTCCCGTATATTTTCTGTCGAGTAATAATACTTTCATTTTTTGCACATAACAACCTGCTTAAGACAACATGTTTTGGAGACAATTTCAGAATACTATCAAACACAACCTTGTAATCGTCGAAATATTGTACTGAGGTATTGATGTAGACTATATCCACCTTATTTATTTCGTTAATACTCTTTATAAACTTAATATTCTTGTTATTCGCACTATATTCTTTTCCAAGCTTCATTAATGGTTCATTGTCATCAAAAACGATCCACTCCATTTTTTCTGAAGATTTAGTGATACGCTCCAAAACATGATACATTAAACCAGTACCGCCACCAAAATCAAGTACTGAGACCTGTTCCCTTTCCGCAAGAATTGAATTAATTAACAGCGAGAGACTTTGAATTGATACACCTGGATTAAATCTATCTGCTAGGTTAAGTCGTTCTTTCGAATGATTGATCCAACCTTCACTCAGCCATGGATTCTCTCCTTTAAAAAAAGAATCCACGGGACCACTAAAGATTATTCTGTTACTATCTAAATAGTTTGCAATATTTCTCTTTATTTTTAATATGGCTGGAGGGCAAAGATCCTTAATAATTTTTTTCATATTATTCTTCCTAAGTAGCTTAGATATAGGGAAATTTAAGATCTCACAGATCAATCAATCTGAAATCAGTATATCTTAACTTAGCCTGACACAAAAATAGGAATAAATAAAGTTATATCAAAATTTTAGCGATTAATAGTATAATGCAAAAATAATAGAAAATTGAGAATTAATAAATGAAAGATTACGTGATATTCTTAGCTATTAACAATACTGCCTGGCAATCTATATCTGAGATAGCCTTACAATTATCTTCCGTTCAATTAAAGCCGATCATTGCTCTGAATTACCTCACTAAAGACAAGATCAATTGGTGTAAGAAAAATAATATACCTTATTTCTTCTTTGGCAGAGTTAATTTCAGTATGGTAAAACTGTCAAGGACACATTTTTTAATAAAGCTGATTGCGTGCTTTTCATTTTTATTATCCTACCTTCTTATACCCCTCACCCTCATAAATCGCTATTTATGCCGGATGATAGGCCATAGAAGTCAATCATTTTTAATAACGATATTGGCACTTTCAGAATCTTTCTCTTATTTGCGATATTTCTTTTATAATTGGGGTTTACTTAAAATTATTGATCCAAAAAGCCTTTGCTCCTACGTAGATAATCTAGGTGGACCTGTTGCATTGTTAATGAAAGCTTGTAAGAATTCTAATGTCAAAATTATAACTATTTATGCGGCTTTTTTTGATAGGTCTATGACTGCAGCTGGAAGGCTCGGAAGCCAATTAATGTCCTTAAGTAAAAATAGCCTTTTGAAAAGGTTAGTCTCAGATTATTTCCCCAATCAATTTGTGAATTTAAAAGGCCAAAAATTATTATTTGCACTACCGCATGAAACACTAGCTATGGCTATTTGGAAATGTCTTCCAAAAAATCCTTGGACTAGGGGTGGTAGTTACTCTGACATCGTTTGTGTCGACGATTACTCTATGGCAGCTGAATACAAATCTCTAGGAGTTGCTGATGAGTGTATTGTTACAACTGGCCACATACAGCTTGATAAGTTATATAAATGGAAGTCAAACTTGTCAAAAGAACAAGTTTACTTAAAATATGACCTAAATCCAAATAAGAAATTACTTGTTCTTTCTCTAGTTCAACTAAAAGAGCATCGAATAGTAAGTTCATGGGATGAACACTGGCAAATAAATGAGAAACTCGTGAAACAAACTTGCCAGTTAGACGCCAATCTAATATTGGTTTTACATCCAAAGATGGAAATAAAAAATTATGAATTTTTAGAAAGAAAATACCAATGTAAAATTGCGAGAAGTGGAACTGCTAGCATCGTACCGTTTTGTGATATTTATATTTCATCAGGATCGTCAACTGGTTTATGGGCTTTAGCCTGTGGTGCTATTGTGATGAATGTAAAAGTATACAACTGGACCTTTGAAGGATTTACTAAGTATAAATCTGTAATCTCTAGCGACTTGTATTCAGATTATTTAAATAAAATACAGCAACTAATTGATAATCCCCAAAAATACAGCACTCAAAAATCGAAAGTAATTAAAGATCAGGAGTTATTCGTACCTGTAAACGGGAGAGTTGGAAAAAATGTTTGCTCCTTATTAGTTAATTAACTTTTATATAAGAATAATCCTCAGGAGAAACCATGTCTAAAGTCAATGAGTTATTGCAACAAACAGGATTAGACGAAATATTTAGCGCAGATTCATTCAATACAGAAAATATAGTTCTTCGTGATGGACGAGAAGCTCTGCTTTGGGTGGAAAAAAATTCTGGCCATGGCATCCTAGATTTAGAATTTTGGGAGGCCCAAGGCTATTATGACACCAAATATAGAGACGATTTTTCAGCTACAATTGGAAAATCTGACAAACCTGAAGAACTATTGAGAATATATAAAGATCTAAACCTACGCCAATTTTCCCAGTTTAAGGAAAAATTAGACGGAAAAACTAAGTACTTAGAAGTGGGCTGTTCTTTTGGTGGCGTTTTATCTCAAGTTGCTAAACAAAAAGGTGTAGAGGTATGGGCTGTTGAACCAAATGAAAGAGATGTAAACTTTTTAAGTCCACGTTTTCCAGATGCTAAAATACTTCATTCATACTTTGAAAATTCGGAATTACCTGACCATTTTTTTGACATAATCACCAGCTTTGAAGTTTTAGAACATATATCTAAGCCTTTTCATTTCATTATGAAGTTAAAAAAATTATTGAAACCAAAATGTTATATTAATATAGAAGTTCCTAATCACAAAGATGCCCTATTGAAGCACCTCAATGCCCCAAGATACAAGAATTTTTACTATCATAAAGCTCATATTCACTACTTCACGGCTACTTCATTACAACATTTATTTTCAGAAGCTGGATTTGAAGGTACTGTAAGTGGGTTTCAGATGTACCCTTTTTTCAATCAAATTCACTGGGTCAGAAATAATATCCCTCAACCTTCTGCGGACTTGGCTCTAAACTGGCCTGAGCCTACTATCAGTAATACTGAGGTAGAAATAGAAATTAATCGATTAGCAGCAAGGATTTCTAAGGAATACAATGATTTAGTCGAAAATAACCTAATTTCAGATTGCCTAGTTTATAAAGGTTTCTTAGCATAAGTTGCTGACTTATCTATTTAATTTCAGGACTTATTAGTTCTTATTTTTTTAATAAAATATACCATTTCGGCTCCTGAGTATTCATTTACCGGGAAGTCTTTTTTATTTCGTTCTACCCATTCAATTAAGCTCGAAACGTATTTATTATCCATACTATTGTCTCTTAGTGCATTATTTAGACGCTTTGACATATCCTTTTCAAAATACGATCCTTGTGCAACATCAAAATCAACCGATTGGTAGTCTATTAGGTTGAGATCCAATTCTTGAGTATAATCTCTAAAATCTTGTATTGTGATAAAGTGCTTATCACTCAGTGACATCGGAACATCAAATAATGATACCAAAGTCATCCATATTACACCCCTAATATTTAAAAATGAAGGGCATGAAATAATCATTATACCATTATCTTTAAGAGCGAGACTCAAAGATTTTAAAGTTTCAACTGGATCATCGACATGTTCGATTGTCCCAAAGGAAGTTACAACATCAAACTTGTTGGTAAACTGAGAAATTGCAGTGATATCATCTAGAATAAACTGCACATTGGGGTATCGGTTTATTGCCGTCTCAATTGCGACTGAGCTATAATCTAACCCAACACCATTCCTACATCCATTTAAATTACCTAGAAATCCACCCTCACCACAACCAAAATCTAAAATTTCGTAGCTGCCTGAAAGATTTTGCTCTTCTAGCCAAGAATAAACAAGTTGATGAACATTTCCGACATCCTGATTATTTCTGTACTTTAAGAAATGTTCATTCTTGTCACCAATATATATTTCGTTGTAAAATTCTTTCAGTTCATCGTTTCTCATTTTGCAACCTCGATATAAGTGATCAGATATTACTAGATTCAAAAACTGCTAAATAATCTAAAATATTTAAATTTTCAAGTCATGTTTGCTTCTGAAAAGATTGCCAAAACCAATCATTAGGAAAAATAGATTCGATATTAAGGCATTATTCATCTATAACTCATTTTATATCAAAGCCTACTTGGTTTAAATTTATTTACGTATATTGAAGAAGCTCACTAAGAGTGCCTAAAAACTTGCTACTATCCTTAGCATCTGTTTTTCTCAAAATTCTTTTTGTATCAACTCCAGCCTGCTGTCCTAAACGAACATCATTTTTATCATCTCCAACGAATAATATCTGATCGCTATTGCACTGCTCTAACTTCTTAATTCTACTAATATGCTCTATCCCCTTCGAAAAGCCTTCCTTACTACCAAACATACCATTAAATCTATACATATATGCTGCGCTTTTAACAGCTGCATCCAGCTCTTCTTGGCTAGCCGACGAAGATATATATATCTTTACGTTTATTTTTTCTCTTAATTTTTCTAGCATGACTTCGGCATCCGGAAATAGTTTTAGTCCATTTTTCAAATATGTTTCTCTATTCATATCTGTAAATTTTATAGATAATCTATTAAAGTCGCTTTCACTGATATCAAAATTAGCAACTTCATTAATTATCTTTTTAAAAAGCTGTTTTCTAGGAATTCCAGAATGAGCCTCATAACTCATACGTACATCATTCCTGTCAGCTTTATATTCATCATTTAACAAAATTGCTAGATTGTTAATTTTGAACTTCATTGAATCGACAAGAGTTCCATCCCAGTCAAAGACAAAAACGTCATAACTCATATTTTAGTCTTTCTAGAATCTTTACAATCTTTTTTGCTATAAATAACGAGGTGTTCTCCATTGATTCTATTGTACTCCCAGCAATATGTGGAGTTATTAATAGATTTTCGCTTGATGCTGCGAAAGAGATCATCTTGTTACTACTATAGTGATAATTAGGTTTTGTTTCGTCTGACAGTACATCAACTGCCGCACCTGCAATAATCGAATTTTCAAGGGCTTTTATCAATGCTGATTCATTAACTATGGCTCCCCTGGAGGTATTTACTAGAAAAGAACTTCTTTTCATCAATGATAGCTCATTGTATCCTATTAAATTTGCAGTATCTGATTCTAGGGGTACATGCACAGTTACAATATCAGAATCCTCTAACAACTGGTTTAAGCTTACCTGACGAACAAGAAAATCTCCTGGCATAATATCAACTATATCATTTGCAATGACTTCCATTCCAAATGCATTAGCATACCTTCCTATAATCGAACCTACCCTGCCAAAACCAATGATCCCAATCTTCTTTCCAAAGAGTTCTCTTCCAAAGAAATTTTGGCGTTCCCACCGCTGTTCTTTAACGGACTGGAAAGCAGGCTCTATTCGGCGGAGTAACGCTAGTAAAAGTGCCCATGTATGTTCCGGAGTGGCTCGAATAGTGTGTAGAAACTGTTTTTCATTTTTTAGACTGATGACATTTATATTATTTCTATCACAATAATCTAGATCAATATGATCCAACCCAGTTGTTACTGTTGCTATAAATGATAGGTTTTCGAATCTAGATAGGATTTGAGCGTCTAGGGTCACTCCCAACCTGCATACCATACCTAAATATTTTTTAGTAAGCTCTCTATCGATATTTCCAATTTGTTCATGGCTGTCGATCTGAGCGTTGAGCATTAATAAATCAAGAGATGCTCCTTTGAAGGATTTAGGATCTAAATTTAATATTCTATACATGATTATGTCTTTTTAGTTTTTCGTTTACATAATATTCTGCCAATACAATATCTTGATACTCATCAATGTTAACTGACCTGCTTTGTGGAACGATATACGCTCTACAGTCCTTCCCGATTAAACTATTGTGTTCAAGCAAAATATTTCTTTTGGTTACATATACAGCACCACTTCGAATATAGACAGGGGGCAGCTCTTGTCGCGGTTTCATGGCAACTCCCTCATCAAATATCGATACTAATTGTTCCTTTTTGTTTACAGTATACATTCTTGCAGGGTGATTGGCGCCTACATCTACAAGTGAAACGACTGAGTCACAGCCTGTTTCTATGATTTTTTTAAGGCATGCATCAATATCTTCTACATCTTTTAAGGGTGTAGTTGGTTGTAACATAGCTATAAATTCATAAGTTTTGCCACTTTGTCCTTCCATTTCATATAGGGCATGCTTCATTACATCTACTGCATGAGCAGTATCTGTAGCGAACTGTGATGGTCTGATAAATGGAATATCAATACCCCATTTACTCGCAATTTCAGCTATTTGTTCTGAATCAGTTGACACTATCAGATCACTAAAAAGCTTCGATTTCTTCGCCGATTCAATTGTATAAGCTATTAAAGGTTTTCCACATAAAGGATATATATTTTTATCTGGAATCCCCTTAGATCCACCCCTAGCCGGAATGACTCCTAATATATTGTGTTCCATTACAAAGATCCCTATGTATTCATTGATTCCCAGTTATAAACTACTTTATCGCCGACATGTGCTGCAAATCGACCTCTGTAATAATCTCTATTTAATAATTCAGCAGGAGTAAGGCTTCGAGTTTCATTACCAATCATTTGTTCGAATTCTGGAATGTGCTCCTTAATATAGGCTTCCTTCTCTGCTTTGTTGTACTTTGAAAAAGTTAAAATCTCAGTAATATGCTCTGGCCTAATGGATACAATCCCATCTTTAGTCTCTGATTCAGGGAGTATGGTAAAGTGTCTCTCAAGCCATTGCGCGCCCAAAAAAATAGCAGCCAAGCAGCCTTTAACACCATCCTTGGACACTAATGAATGGTCACTTAAGCCAACTTCAGGTGAATATTTCTTTAGATACTCCATACGCTTAAGATTAAGATGATCTAATGGCGTAGGATAAATTGTCACACAGTGAAGAAAACACCACTTACTACCGCTTTCATTTAATATTTTAGCTGCTCCTTCAATTTCCTCGTCAAAGGTTGCCCCAGTAGATACTACAACTTTGGGAAATATTTTACTTAGCCTCTCTAGCATAGGATAAGAGCTGCAGTCATAACTGGCAACTTTGATTGCTTCCCAGTCAAATTTAGAAAGATAGTCAATAGAAGACTGAGTAAAGCAGGTTGTAAGGGGTTTTAGATTGGCTTTATTACAGTCACTGATGAATTTACTATGGTGTTCATAATCCAATTCAAGCTTTTTAAGTCGCTCATATTCACTTCTGTAGGGTCTCTTGATAACCTTAGTAATCCCTTTTTCAACTAAACCTGTCTCAAATCTATCTCTTTTAGTTAGATCAGAAGCAAAAATTGACTGGATTTTACCATGAGTAGCCCCTGCCTCAGCAGCTGCATATATCATCTCTTTTAGTATACTGTAGTCACCGTTATGATTCTGGCAAAATTCAGCGATAATATTTACCATCTCTGCTCCTTATCTAGCTTATTTTCAATCAAATCGATCAGATATCTAGCGTGTGGCGTCAATGAAATTAACTTTTCTTCCTCCATATACAAGCTTCCATCAGCTGATGTGCTGTATAACTTTTTTGTTGGAAGATGAAAAAGGTATATCTCTCTATCTAAAATTGAAGATTTTTGATCATCAACAACTACTTCAGCATCTTTAAATGAACAGACTGAAATATCTTGAAGATTTAGTTTTACAACAGCTAGGAAATTAACCTCTCCAGTATCTTTCTCATAGTGCAAAAAACTCTCTATTACATTATTAATCAAACCATCTGTAGATTTCACTACAATCGTGTCTGAGCTCATATCATGTGGGACGGTAGCGGGTACAGCTTCCACATTATCATACTTGATCCCTGCTGCGACAGCTGACCCGCTTATCACTTCCTGGATCTGTTCATTACTAAGAGGAAAACTATTTTCACAAAAAATGGGAGCGATAATATTGCCACCCTCAAGGATTATAATTTCCTCAAAAAGCTCTCTGGCAATCTTATCTGGACAATAAAGCTCTTCAATTGAATCTGCTCTACCTGTTGCGATCGTCAATTTATTAGGATTTGTAGGGCTGCTCCCATCTCTTTTTACCAATGGAATCCATTCATCATTTATTAAGTAAGTACCTCCCCCAGAGGCCCATAAAACAGCACCCTTTTTCACCTGGTTATATGCGTCTTTGGTTGTATGCCAGCACTTTAATTGCTCCTTACCAGGCAACTCAACAACATACTTTTTAGCTGCCCCATCTATAAACTCAAAACTTTTTTCATCTAGTGTAGCAATATAAACCATTTCAACTAGTCTTTTCCTGTGATATATCCCATTGTCGCATAAACCATTCTCGGCACATCTTCAATTTCGTTACGATTGAATTGCCCCCAACCATCAAAGAAAAGAGCTGGCCTATTTACCCTTTTGAGTTCACTAAATAACTCGAAGTTCATGTTTTCCTCATGATTGTTCATAAAGAGGAAAATATTACAAGATGCAAACCCCTCAGATAATGAACTAAGAGGATTTATCCCATGTTTTGAGATTTCTTCTGCTCCGACAACAGCATCAAATCCACTTACACTATAACCCCTATTTACAAGCCTTTTCGACAACGTTATCGCCAATGAACCCCTCAGATCAGAGGTTTCAGGCTTTCCTTTAAAGGCAATTCCAACAATCATAACTTTCGTAGCATCAATGTCAGGATGCATATTCATGAATCTATCAATTTGATGGAGAACATATTCCACCCCTAATTGATTTGTCTCCCTGCTATATTTTCCATAGTTGATGGGCGCAAACATATTGTCTGCTTCATGGTAACAGTACAAATAGGGATCCTTAGATAGGCATATGCCACCAACCCCTGGACTAGGCATAGGAATTGGATTTCTTGGATACCCCTCATTTGCGGCTGAAATTAATTTTAACGCTTCTAAATTATAGTTGTCACATAGATATGAAACCTCATTCGCAAAGGAAAATATCACATCTCGATAAGTATTATTTATTAATTTGACTATTTCCGCAGCCTCCAATGATTCCATCGGTATAACTGTCCTAGTAATTTTTTTAAATAATGCCGAAGCTTTTTCGACACAATTTCTAGTTAGTCCTCCCACAACTTGCGGCAATGACCTCAATTCCATCAGTGCATTACCTTCGACAGTTCTCTCGGGGGCGAACGCAACACTAAAATCTTTTGATGCCTTCAATCCTGATAACTGTTCAAGAAGTGGTATGAGGAATTTTCTTGTTGTTCCTGCGGGTACAGTTGAACGACAAATTACTAAATCGTGCTCTTTCAAAACCTTGGAAATATTTCTTGCGGCGATATTTAAATATGAAAAGTCCGGTTTATTATCCTTATCCAGAGGAGTTCCCACGGAAATAATATGTACATCAGCCTCGCAACTTTCAGCGTGAAGAATTGAAAGATGTTCAGTTGATAGGGTCTGTTCTAATAGGGATTGTAAACCTTTTTCAAAAAAAGTGGCTTTCCCTGAATTTAGTGTATTTACCACATCTTTATTGATATCTAAGCCTACAACATCAAATAATCCATCCTCTGCCAAAACAAGAGCCAAGGTAAGGCCTACAAACCCCAAACCATAAACGGCTATTTTTTTATGCCAAACATCATCATGAAGAAATAGGGAGTTAATATTCAAGAGATCAAGATATCGATTTTCTTCATCCACCAATACTACATTACTTACACTAACTTTCTTTTCCCTAAGTTGGCTCAATATTCTTCGCGCCGAGTTATTTTCAAAACCTCTTTGTATGCAAACTGGATATTTTGACATTATTGATTCAACTGGTTTATTAAAGCTAATGCCTTTACAAATCGCTCCTCGAATATCCCCATCGGTAATAACACCTTGCAAGACTTTCTTAGAATCAAGCACTACTGCTATTCCAGATTCACCGCCTTTTGAAACAGCTTGATCAATAGAATGAATGGCTTCTTGAATTGTCGCACCATCATACAAGACAGCATTTCTCTCTTCCATGACCACTCCATTTTAAAAGCCAACATTCACCAAAATTGTTTGTAAATCCGGGTATAAAATCGGCCGAATAAAGACTTACTGAGATTCATTTGAATTTATCTAAAATATCATAGTCATCAATTGATGATCATACAATTAAATTTAACTAGTATCTCAATGACTCCAGCATTTTACTGCTACAAAGTTTTTTTCGACTATTCCGCAAATGTAGCCAATTGAATATACGCTAGCAAATTTAATTCACTAAAGATATGCTTGGTGAATCGAAATCATAATATGAAGGCGGAGTTTTTACGGTGGATAAACCCATAAAAATTGGTCCGAACCATGCTTGCTTTATAATTGCAGAAGCTGGAGTTAATCATAATGGAGACCTAAATAAAGCACTTAAATTGGTAGATATCGCCGTCGAAGCAGGAGCAAATGCTGTTAAGTTCCAAACATTTATACCGGGTGAAGTGGTATCTTCAGTTGCTCAAAAAGCGAATTATCAGAAACTAGATGGTGATCATAGTAACTCTATGCTGGAAATGATAAAAGACTTAGCATTACCATTTTCAGATTTTGAGAAGATACAGGAGCACTGCAAATCTAGGGGCATAATATTTATATCCTCTCCCTTTGACAAAAGCAGCGCTGAATTCTTATTTAAAATGGGGCTAGAAATCATTAAACTTGGATCTGGTGAACTGACAAATACACCCTTATTAGATTTCCTAGCAAAAAAAGGTAAGTTTCTAATTATTTCGACTGGAATGAGCACTCTTGGCGAGGTAGATCAAGCCATTCAGATCATGCAGAATCACAGGCGAACAGATTTTGCTCTGCTTCATTGCGTTAGTTCTTATCCCGCTGAATCTAAATATTCAAACCTACGATGCCTCGACACCTTGAAACAAGCTTTTAATATCCCAGTAGGCTATTCCGATCATCACATGGGTAATCTAATTTCGTTTGCTGCCGTGGCAAGGGGCGCGTGTATAATCGAAAAACACTTTACCGAAAACCGACGACAAAAAGGTCCAGATCATGCTTGTTCATTGGAGCCAAATGAACTCTTTGATCTCGTACAAGGGATAAGATCAATCGAGTCGGCGCTTGGAGATGGGGTAAAAGTTCCAACAGAGTGTGAACTAGACGTCCGTGCTAAATCAAGGAAAAGTATTGTGGCCTGCCGAGAAATAGAAAAAGGCATAGTATTAGATGAATCTATGCTGAAAATTAAGCGTCCTGGTACCGGAATCGAACCCATCAACTTACCAAATTTACTAGGTCGTACTACCAAGAAAAAGATTGGTTCGGATCAATTAATCAATAGAGATGATCTATTATGAGTAAGCGAACCGTTGGAGTCATTACCGGCTCTCGAGCCGAATATGGATTACTCAAGCCACTGATATCTAGAATTTATACTGACCCTAATCTAAATTTGCAGCTATGTGTCACCGGTAGCCATCTTTGCCCTGACCAAGGCTACACAATAAATGGTATTATCGAAGACCAATTTCCTATATACAGAAAAATTGATACTTTACTTGCTTCTCACTCGAAAGAAGGTACTTCAAAATCCATTGGCCTAGGTATTGTCGGTTTTGCAGATTTGTTTGCCAACGACCCATGTGATATTTTGGTGCTTTTAGGTGATAGATTTGAAATTATGTCTGCAGCTATTGCCAGCTTACCTTTTAATATTCCAATTGCCCATATACATGGAGGCGAGTTAACTGAAGGCGCTTTTGATGACGCTATTAGACATTCCTTGACAATGATGAGTCACCTTCATTTTGTTAGCACAGATGAATATGCAAGAAGGGTTACTCAACTTGGGGTTGAACAACATAGAATTTTTAATGTTGGTGCATTAAGTTGTGAAAATGTTTTGAATCTAAATCCACTTTCTCTTGCGGAACTAAGTGAGCGCTATAATTTTGAATTCAAAGAAGAATATCTACTAATTACTTTCCACCCAGTAACCAAAGAGTTAGACCAAACTCAAACATACGTTAATAATCTTTTAACAGCTCTAAAGAAATTTAATATTCAAAAAATATTTACAGCCCCCAATAATGACACATACGGGGCGACAATATCAAAAGAGATTAAAAATTATATAAAAAGTAATGATAATGCCCATTTGGTCAACAATTTCGGAACAGAGGGCTACCTTTCAGCCATTAGTCATGCAACAGCTATGGTAGGCAATTCTTCTAGCGGAATTCTCGAATCCTTATACTATAAAGTTCCAGCAGTAGATATCGGTACTCGACAGAAAGGACGAATCAAAACACAAAATGTATTGGAAACTGGATATTCAGTTCCTGAAATATTCAACACAATAAATACTGCATTAGCACCTGAACATTTAAACAAATGCCAGAATATCAAGAATATTTATGGTTCAGGCGATACATCTTCTAAAATTCATGAAATAATCTCAAATTTAAAAAATGGCGACTCATTATTGAATAAGCGATTTATGAACCTCAATAGGTAAATCTAGGCGAACATATGGAAGATTTAATAATTATAGGAGCAGGTGGTGCGGCTAAAGAAGTAGCTTTTCTACTAGAGCAGATAAATAGGTTACGTCCAATGTATAATATTCTCGGATTTGCCGAACTATCAGATATTAACATTGGAAAAATGGTCGGAAAATACAGAATATGCTACAAAGAAGATGATCTTCTCGAAAAAGATCACTTAAATTTAGCAATTGGAATAGGTGATCCAAAAATTATAGAGAAAGTAGCTAAAAAGCTATCTCAAAACAAAAAACTAAAATTTCCGAATCTTATTCATCCCGGTACTATTTGGGATGCAGATAGGCTAACATTAGGAAAAGGTAATATAGTTACCGCGGGAAATATTTTCACGACAGATATCAAAATTGGTTCGTTTAACTATTTAAACAGAAGCAGTACTTATGGACATGATCTCAACGTAGGTGACTACTGCGTAATTAACCCAGGAGTGAATATTTCAGGAGGGGTAAATATTGATTCTGGATGTCTAATTGGGACAGGGTGCACTATTCTTCAATGCAAAGATATTGGGCGAAACTCAATTATTGCGGCTGGTTCGGTTGTAACAAAGAATGTTCCATCAGGGGTTACAGTTTATGGCGTACCTGCCAAAGAAAAAATTACTGAATATCGGATTTAAAATAATTCTGACTTACCATATATTAAGATAATCATATTTTGCCATTTTAACTCTACAATCCGCAAAATAATAGATTAAAAGGAAAACTAACATGATTTCAGCAGAAAGTAATACTAGCATCTTAGGCTGTCCAGCCTGCTTATCAGCATTACAACCCTCTGCTAAAATATATAATGCTAGTTCCAAAAGGGCCAACGATGACTTGTTTTCTCAATTGCAAATTCAACATTGCAGTAAATGTGATTACTACTTTACCACTCCCCATATTGATCCTAAAAAGCTTGATAACTATTATAAAAACACATATCGTTCAAGAGGAAATTTTGCTAGCATCCAGTTAAACGACATTTCACTTAAAAGCAAATATGGCATTAGAGCTATCTCTCAGCTAATGCTTGGCAAACAGTTTCTCAAGCTTAATGGGAATGCTAAACATATAAACTTCCTTGATATAGGGAGTGGACCGGGGATGGCTATACTAGCAGCAGATAAATTATTCAATAATGTTCATACTCACGCATGGGAACCTGATGCTCATTCTCACTCTTCTCTGGAATCTATGGGTTGCAGCCTATACGCTTTTCCTTTAAATATGGAAAACTTCGAAAAAATAGAAAAGAGGTTCGACTTCATCCTAATGTCACATGTTCTAGAACACTTTCAGCCCGACGAATTAAGTCAGTTTCTTTTGGGAATTAAGTCCATATTAAATAAGGATGGAATACTCCTCATTGAGGTACCATACCAACACGACGAGGTATTAAGTTCAAATCGCAATCTTATACCGCACCTAAGTTTCTTCTCTGAAAATTCATTGAGGAGATTATTACACAGTAACTTTGAGATTAAGTTTCTATCATATGGTGGGAATTTTAGTACGGCAATACCTAAAAAAACCAATCCAATTCCTAAAAAAAGGAGAGATCATAAACTAAGAAAGATTTTCGTAGATCAAATAAAAAAATTACCCTTATCAAATGCGTTGTTGAAAATTAGAAGAAAACTAATGGAACCAGCATTTCATGAAATGCTTAAACACGAGTATTTTTCATATGGAAATACAGGAGCTATGATCAGGGCCGTAGTAAAAATTAAGACTGAGCAATAGATATATAGGAACTCTGAGAAATCAAATCGTTTCAAGTTTCTTTGCAAAGAATGCCGATATTCTTGCTGCTCCTTCAGGAAGCCAATGAGCGCCATCACTTAGACCGCTAGTAAATATTTTCAATATTGACTTGTCAGTCATATCTAGATAATCAACTTTAGCATTATCACGAGCTAGACTTCTTGCCATCTCAAACTGATGAAAAAGTACCTCGTTTTCAGTACTAATAATGGCCTCATTTTTAGGAAGCCTAAAAAAAATGACTCTTGTGCCATTGTTATAAAATTGTTCTGACAACTGCGTTAGAATCTTTGCCGTATATTTTGAATAAGGTACTTTATCTGCATATGTATCAAGATCTGAGGTATGCTCTTCGATTCTTTCCTCGATCTCTTTTTTGGTAAAAACACGATGATCTTCCATAAATCCTTTATCAATATGCTTTACACGAACTTTCTTAAAATGTTCTACCGTTCTTTTATCAGGCAAAAACATATATTGTATCAGCTTGTAAAGACCGCCAGCTCTGAGAACTTTAATGATTTCAATTGCATTAATACGATAATTAACAAAAGGTAGATATCTCGAACTAAAATACCTTAAGTCAATCTCAATTCCCTTCTTAAAAATATCAAACCATTTATCTTGATTATTTGTGGGAGTTGCAGAAAATTTTCCAAAATAGCGATCACTGAGATGTGTGGAATTTAACTCTATAAGAAGCTGATTGGGAAAAACCTTATTTCTAATCAACCAAATCATTGATTCTACTGAAGAGGTCCCCCCCCTTGCCAGGTTATAATACTTAATATCACTCCGATCCAATAATACCGGGTTTACACCCGTATAGGTATAAGAATTACCAACTATCAAACCCACATTACTAATGCCTTCTTTTGCAGCTTCATTTAGGTTTTTAGAAATTCTGTACCAATCTGGATAAAAATATTTTATATTCCTTTCTGCCGATGTTTTTATCTGCAGAAAACCTATTATTCCTAGGAATAAAATAAAAACAGTGAAATATCTCATTTTTTTACTCTTTTAAAATTGAAAATAAATAAAACTGCTTGACCTCATACCTAAACCCAAGCTTAGGACAAACATGAGCAGAACTGCTGCAGAATAAAAGACGAACTGGAATTGCCGAACTATTTTGTAGGATTTAAGATAGCTATCAATTGCAACGAATACATAAACACTTACTCCAAGAAAAAATGCTACTCTTCCTAAAAGATGGGGTATCAATATTCCATTCTCGTTGAGAAAAAGTGCATTTAGAACCTGTATAGAATGAGTTATATCTTGAGTTCGAAAAAAAATCCATGACAAGCATACAATATTGAACGTTATGAATATCTGAAATGACTTTACAACTAGGTTACTTGAATTGTAGTAACTTGGTGCTAATAAAACCATTTTTTTATCTACCACCAAAGCTAAGCCATGGATTCCACCCCAGATAACAAAGTTCCAATTAGCACCATGCCAAAGCCCCCCCAACAGCATCGTAATCATCAGATTGAGGCTAGTTCTGGCTGGGCTTATCCGGTTTCCACCAAGAGATATATATAGATAGTTTTTTAGCCAAGTAGAAAGAGATATATGCCACCTTCTCCAAAAGTCGGTAATAGAAGTAGCAAGATACGGGTAATTAAAATTAGTTGGTAATTGATATCCAATTATTTTAGCTATACCAATTGCTATATATGAATATCCTGCGAAATCGCCAAAGATCTGAAAAGCATAGGAATATAAATAATACCATGATTCAATAAGATTAAAATTTGAAGGACTCATAAAAAAGTTATCAGCGCCAACAGAAAGATTATCGGCTACAACTGACTTTAAAAAATACCCCAATATAATCAGATAAAAACCGCTGAACACTGAATTTAGATCAATATTTCTGCTATCTTTAAGCTGAATTAAGAAGTCTTTCGCCAATACAATAGGACCAGCTACTAATTGTGGGAAAAATGAGATGTAGACTGCAAAATCTAAAAATGATTCTTCGTATTTAATAACTTTTCTATACACGTCAATCGTATAAGACATACTCTGAAAAGTAAAAAAAGAAATTCCTACGGGCAGTATAATATCGATATAATCTTTTTCAATAGTGAAAAGATTAGCTATATTATCTAAGAAAAAGTTTGTATATTTAAAGAAACCAAGCAATCCTAGATTCAAAGCTAAACTAATTGTTAAATATATCTTTCTTCTTTGTATGCTTTGTTCAAAATATATCTTCTTTCCAACGATAAAATCGACCATTGTACTCAAGAAAAGCAGGATAATGTAGGGTGGATAACTCCAAGAATAAAATATATAGCTAAAAATCAATATATAAACTTTTGTAGCTGTATTTCCTAATCGTCTCATTAAGAAATACAAAGATAAAAACAGCGATATGTAAACAAAAAATGTGTTAGAATGAAACACCATACCTAATTATCCTAGTTCAGCTAGAGTTACAATTCTTAAAGTTTATGTTCATTTAGATTTTTAGCTATAAATTCCGCGAATAAAAAGTCTATAGGTTCGTCTATGTCAACTGAACTTTCATGAGACATCTCATGGCCAGCTGGTGAATCATCAATTAAAACCCCACCTTCGAAAAGCGTGGGGCGTCGGGTGACGTAGATTGCACCATTAGGGTGCCACAATTCCTTCAAACTTTGAACAACTCCTATATCTCCCTGTAGTTTATTTTTTTCATAAGAAACAAGGTGATCCCCAGACTTATAAAACATCCACTCAGGCCTCTCTGAAACTTTCGAAACCGTGAATGCAGTATTAAACTTATCAGATTTGCGGATGAGCTCTATAGTTGCATCAATATCTTCCGCGCTAAAAAAAGGTGTCGTTGGTTGAATTGTAACAACTATATCAATCTTTTCACCTTGCTCATTTTCAACAAATTCAACAGCATGTTTAGTTACCAATTCTGATGGTACATCTTCTGACAAATCCTTTGGTCTATCAAATGGCACCTCAGCGCCTGCCCCAAGTGATATACTTTTAATATGTTCATGATCAGTCGAAACTATTACTCGATCAAGATACTTAGATTTCAGACATGAAGTTATTGAATAAACAATTAGTGGAGTGCCATTGAGTGGTTTTATGTTCTTAAGAGGAATTCTCTTTGATCCCCCTCTGGCATGGATGACTGCAATAATTTTAGCAACTTCCATCAAAGCCTCCCTTGTCGTTTCATGGTTCCACACTTTTCGGCATTTGCCCAAATCTGTTTTGCATTAGCTAGAACCTTGTCAATGCCATCAAAAATTTCGTCCATTTCTTTTGTACTATTTGGATATGCTATTTGATAAAACCATAGAAACTCTTTATCTAATAGCCTTTCTGCTACCGGGCACATTCCTTTCTTGTATTCTACCGTAGAATTAGCGCTCGTCCATGGATCTCCATTTGAACCAAAGGCTATTTTCCTTAAAAATATAGGCTTGTCGTAAAGAGTACTAAGATAACCAGTACCACAATAAATGCCTTCTTTTTCAAGTGCAGAGATAAATATATCTCTGGGCAAACCGGCTTCCACTTCATCAAATTTAAAAGCTAAAACATGACAAACCCATGATGTCCTTGTATCTATCATCGGGGGATGCAATGCCTTCTTAGATTTCATTTTTTCGATTAAATAGCTTGCATTTTTATTTCTAATTTCATTAATTTTATCCAATTTTTTAAGTTGCTCTCGGCCAATAGTTGCAGCTATTTCAGTCAGCCGATAGTTTGTACCAATAATATTTGCAAGCTCTTCATCAGAGTGCCTATCTTTCATCACAACTTCACCATGATTACTAATTAGCCTAGATTTTCTTGCTATGTCTGCATCATTAGTGAGAATCATCCCACCTTCCCCAGTCGTAATATTTTTCGATTGAGTTAAGCTAAAAACACCTGCATGACCGATAGTCCCGACACACTTATCACGCCACTTAACCCCTGGGGCTTGGGCACAGTCCTCCAAGACAAGTAATCCGTGTTTATCCGCTACTTGCATCACTGCATCCATATCAGGTGTATTTCCTAACAGATGCACTGCAATGACAGCTTTAGTTTTGGGCCCTACTTTCTTCTCCATTTCCTTTGGGCACAAACAAAAGTTGTCCTTATCCACATCGACGAAAACAGGAATTAAATTATAATTCAATACGGCAGTAGCTGTTGCAGAAAACGATATGGCAGGCACGATAACTTCATCGCCCGGCTCCAGACCAAATGCTCCCAACACTGTCGTGATAGCTGTGGTACCTGAGTTTGTAGGAATTGCAAACTCCGCTCCAAGTTTATCTGCAAACTCTGCACTAAAATTACGTACCTCTTGACCTCCGAGAAAATGCCACTCAGCTTTTATTTCTTTTGCGGATCTACTAGAAAGAGCTAACTGAGCCTCCAGCCCCTTGCTATCAGAACCAATATATTGTGATAGGCTTGATTTCCTTAGGGTTTTAAGTACCGCCTCTTCCTCGCAATGATTGATATGAGGAGTAATCTTGTGGAAGGTCTGCCTAATAGGCTCCCCTCCTAGAATTGCTGGTAATAACGGGCATTTGCTATCTGAAGACGTACGATCCATAGACTCTCCTAAAGTATCAAGAATTTTTTCAGAATTTGCTGCTTCAAGAGCTGAGAGCGAAGGTGAGCGTCGTTTCAAAGCTACTTCCGCAGCTTCCATTATAATCTTGGTAAAGGTCGACTCTTGAGATGACCTCTTTACCAATACTTGTGCTTCACTTTCTTCGAGATAGCCGGCATACTCTTTCGAGTGCAAGAATTTAAAATAAGTTAGCAGAGATCCGTTTTGAGATGCTACCAAACGCCCATTTGACCCAATGATATCTACTTCAAACAAACCAAGGTGTTTTTTCCCATGATTGAGCAGTCGGGCAACGGCTCCATTTTTCAAATTTGCTAGGAAATCTACCGCTGGCTCGCTATCTTGATAGAGAGCGGGTACTGAATGTATTGTATAAGACTTAAATTCAGATCCACAAAGGAAACATAAGAGATCTAATGCGTGTGAACCTATACTCAACAATCTATTTGAATATCTTATAGTGATGCTCGTAATATCGCCTATCAATCCACTCAGCAACTTCTCTTTCATTATTTGATATATATCGGCAAAACGCCTATTATAATGCACAATAGAAGACTTGTTAAAATCTTTAATCAACTTAACTATTTCTTCTCTATCGCGCTGGCTGCTTGCCATTGGTTTTTCCAGAACTATTACTTTGAGATCATCATGATATACAATATCCCCGACTATTGAGGATCTAACATCTGGTGGTGTGGCAATACTAACAACATCTATACTATGATTCCTGAAAAGATCTTTGTGATCAGAATAACAAGGTATTTGTGGGCATCTCTTCCTAAAGGCTTCTCTCGACAACTCGCTTTGATCTGAACACGCTACTAGATCAAAAGAGTCTGGTAAATGGAGGTACGCTCCCACGTGAGACCAAATATCACGCCTATCTTCTTCGTCAAACCTAGAGCCAGCTTGCCCTAGACCAATTACTGCCGCTGAAAGTTTCTGTGCCATTATTGCTCTTTTTTATTTTGAAATATCATAAATTATTAATAAAGTTACTACATATGTCAATTTTTTATTTGGACCTACCTCAAACAAAATAATTGAAATATTGGACCTTTATCTGCTATGCTATCAAAATCCAAGCAGATTATTACAATTCCCATCTTAAGATGGTTTAACCCCGTATTCATGTCTGTGGAGAACCAATGACTGCTGTTTCAAGAGAGTGGTTTTCAAAAAATGATTTGGACAGAATTGGCGGTATTAAAAACTATATGGAGCCAATTTATGAAGATATTTTTAGTACTCGTAAAGATATTTATAAAGTTTGCGATGTAGGCTGTGGAAATGGATTCTTCTCAAAAAGTCTACTCCACAACAATGGCATTGAACTACACGGCCTCGATGCTAGTCACTACGGACTTGAGCAAGCTAAAATACTTGGGTACAAAAAGACAATCAAAGTCAATGATTTTAGCGTTGATAAATTGCCTTATGAAAATAATGAGTTTGACCTAGTTATCTGCAAAGATGTATTGGAACACCTATTCGATCCTTTACATCTGCTTTCAGAATTAAAAAGGATAACAAAGGATACTGGTCTTATTTTTTTATTGGTTCCGAATCATTTTACGATTTTTCACCGCCTAAAGTTTGTTTTTTCTATAAATATAGATACACAAAATTATTTCCCCGATGCAAAAGAGTGGAACTATCCTCATATTAGATTTTTCTCGCAAAAAGGAATGAAACTATTTCTAAAAGAAATAGACCTTGTCACAGAAAAAAATTATTGCCACCACTTTTCTTACTTCCCCTTCCTCCGTCGTTTTCCAGGAGGATCATTAATAAAAAGGTGGCTTTCAAGGCAATGGCCTTCGGCTTTTTCCACAGCCCTTGCTATGACAGTTAAGAAGGGAAAATAAATTGCCCATTTTAAATACTTTAGAAAACTTTCGTATAGATGTGAATCATGAAAAATACTAATGTATACCATATTAATATCTTAACTATTTTAAATTAACCTCATTGATAGGGATAAAGATATGGAGTCTGTCCCCTGTAACCTTTGTGGATCTGAGGCAGCGCATGCAGTAGCGTCTCAAACTGATATAGTGCATGGATCAACAAATGAATTATTCAAAGTGGTAGCTTGCAAAGATTGCGGACTAGCTTATACAAATCCTCGTCCAGATGCAGAGACCATTGGGAAATATTATATCGAATCATATTCCTTTCACAAATCTCGAACAAAGATATCCCTATGGATAGAAAAGATACTTTCGAAAATGGCTAACTCACTATTTTGGGCTATATTATTTAATAATATTCCAAAAATATCTCGATCCTTAATTTTGCGGATAAGAAAAAAGATCGATGACCCTGTATATCGTTTTCTTAAAAAGAAAACAACTTCGGCCTATTCGCCAAAGTTTCTAGACATAGGTTGCGGCTCCGGGCTATCAGCACATTATTTTGGAATGAAAGGAAGTCTAAAGTCGTATAGCAAGCATTATGATGTTGCTGGTGTCGAAACTTCAGAATCTGCCTTAAAAAAATTAATGCAAAATATACCTGCTTGGAAAAACCTTGATGAAGTTCCTAAAGACCAATTTTTTGATTGTATACGAATGAACTGGTCACTAGAACATGTTCACGATCCACAAAAGTACTTCAAGTTTATTTATGATCACCTGCGCCCAGGGGGAATGGGTGTTGTTTGCGTGCCTAACATGAATGGTATACTTTATAGACTTTTCCCCGACTGCCTAGAACTTCCTGTTCATTTATACCATTTCCGCCCAGAAGATCTTAAGGCCTACATAAAGTTGAACAATTTGGAACTTGAATCTATTGAAACCTTCTCTTACCCTGCAATGTTTCTAAATTCAGCCGAATGCTATCCCAAACTTAGTTCATTTAGAAAAATGTCACTCTTAGAAGCATTCTATTTTAATCGCAGTTTAATGAGGCTATCCAAAAATTCTGATAACGGCAACGATCTTATAGTTACTTTCAAAAAATCTATTCCTAACAAACTAAATTAATAATTTATTCTAGCAGTTATACGAAGCCTACTTGACAATATTTGCTGGGATAAGAGTAAGCTCCAACAATTGAGGAAACATTTAAACAAATTACAGGAAAGCTAGCCATGCTAGTTGGAAGAAAACAATTCTTATTGCTATTTTTGAGAAACAACCTCAAAATAATTTTAAAAACAATTGGGATCAAAATATGAACAGGATGAGAGACATTAAAGCATTGCTTCTTTGCGGCGGGAAGGGTGAACGATTAAGACCAATGACAGAAAAGATACCAAAGCCGCTTGTCAAAATCCGTGAAAGACCAATTTTGGACTATATGCTTCAGCACTTTCAAGCGCAAGGGATCGATAAATTTGTCATTGCAGCAGGATATAAATCGGAAGTTATAAAGACTTATGTGGAAAAAAACCTAAAGCATTTAGAGGTCGAAGTCATAGATAATGGAGATGTCTCAATTATTGAAAGAATCAAAAGAGGGATGCAACTGATTAAAGGAGATTTTATTCTTGCGTATGGAGACACTCTAGCTGATGTTGACATTCAAGAGCTTAGGAAATTTCACTACAGCAATCCAGAACAACTGACTATTACCTCTTATCAGCTACGGATCCCCTTTGGCCTAATGAGAACTTCCAAAATAGGCGAAGTTTTGAGTTTTAGAGAGAAACCACTGCTAGAGGAAGTGATGAACATAGGTTACTACTACTTTAGTAAGAATCATTTTGAATCTATCCTTGAGCATAATGATCTTGTGGAGTATTTGCAGGATAAAATCCGAAAAAATGAGCTCAAATCATTTCTCCATCAAGGATCTCACATAACCGTGAATACCATTAAAGAACTAGATGAAGCTGAAAAGAATATAGAATACTTTATAAAACGAATTGAGGCATATTAACATGTTAAAAAACACTAACTTTTGGAACGGCAGGAATGTGCTGATCACCGGTATATCTGGTTTTATCGGAAGCAATTTAGCTAAGAAGCTTACTAGCGCAGGAGCTAATGTCGTTGGCATTGAGCGATCCAAAGCAAAAACATCTTTGTTGTACTTTAACGAAATTGATAGAAAGATAAGAATAGAAAGCGGAAACATTTGTGATCTCCAGTTCATGAAGTCAGTTTTTGTCGACCATAATATTCAAAATTGCTTCCATTTAGCCGCACAGGTAGAAGTTGGAGTCGCCGCCAAGCTTCCTTACTTAACCTGGGAAACAAATATCAGAGGAACATATACTGTTTTGGAAGCAATTAGAGAGTCCGGGATCCTAGTAGACTCCATTATTGTTGCGTCTAGTGATAAGTCTTATGGAGAATATCCTGAAAATAAAATGCCGTATAAAGAAGATTATCCCCTAATTCCCAAGTTCCCATATGATGTTTCTAAAGCTTGCAGTGACATGATTGCTCAATCATATACAAGTGATCTCTACCAGTTTCCCCTTTGTGTTACAAGATTTTCGAATATTTATGGCCCAGGACAGTTAAATTTTTCAGCACTCATTCCAGACTGTATTCGTTCGGCATTGGGATACAGCGATTTCATACCCAGGGGAGATGGTAGTCAGAAAAGGGATTATATCTTCGTTGAAGATGTTTGTGACCTTTACATGACGATGAGTGGCTCTCTTTCCTTAGAAAAGAAGCATTTTGGGGAAATCTATAATGCAGGCTCAAATCACCCTCGCTCAGTTAAAGAAGTTGTTGAAAAAGTTTTTACCTTGATGAACCAAAAACCTAAACTTGATGAAATCCTCAAATTAATGTCCAAGAAGCAAACTAAAGGCGAAATAAAATGCCAATATATGGATAGCGAAAAAGTTGGAAGGGATTTTGACTGGCAACCTTCAACGTCATTTGAAGATGGGCTAAGCAAAACGATCGAGTGGTTTTCTAAATATCTATCTTGGCGTAATGGAGCACGTTTTGAAGACTGATAAGATTTCTGTGGTCGTACCATACTGGAATGAATCTGAAACCATTAAAAAAACCTTATCAAAATTTGCAAACCAAACATTGAAGCCTTACGAAGTAATATTAGTTGACTCAGGGTCAACGGACAGTTCGTATCAAATTATAGATGAGTGGATTCAGTCCAATAGCGACAAAATAATTTTCAAAAATATTGGAGCAAATACTGGTTATCCCAGCAGTTCGAGAAATGTAGGAGCCTCTCTAGCATCAGGCAATCTAATTGCATTCATGGACTGCGGTCTCAACTTCCCTCTTAATTGGCTGGAAAGTCAGAACAAGCACCTAAGGGAGCATAAGCTCCAGATTGTTTCGAATTATTGCTTCCTAAAGGGAAAAGGCTCAGTGGACATAGCCGCAGTGTGCCAGACCTACGGCTATGACAGACCGAGATTAGTTCTTCCTGGCAGTTTGATGGAACTGCTGGTTTTCAAGGAAACTGGTCCATTTCTCGAAAAAAGAAGATCGGGAGACGATGTTGATTGGGTCAACCGGTTAAATAAAACGGGTTTTAAGAGAGGTGGTAATCCTAAGCTGAAGATTGAATACTTAGGAACAAACTATGCCAGAGATTTTGCGACTTTGATCAAGAAGATTAGAAATTACGGAAGGGACTCCGTATTTTTGGAAGGGTACTATTGGCCTATTCTTTATATTTTGATCGTTTTAGTCATTTCGGCGATTTCAGTTCTATCAATCAACTATTTGTACATAATCACTGGATGTTACCTCTTAACAAGAGGCTATATGATCCCTATTTTAAAATCAAGGAACATCAAATTCTTTTCTTCTGGTCCAATAATATTTCTCATGCTTCCTGCCATTGGTCTAACCATTGACATTACCAAGTTAGCTGCCTATCTGGAAGGTTATTATAAATATGGATTTAGATCGATGAAAAAAATAATCTCTCACTAGAAAAAAATCAATTTTAGAATAAAGAAAATTGTTATCCGATCATACTAATAATATAGATCTTGTGTATTTCAAATAATGAATGCTAGGATATTTTAGTATTATTATATATTAACCAAGTTCTAGACTACAGCCTTATAAAGGTGAAGAATGATTAACCTAAGTCACTTACCAACTCAGGCTCAAATTCAATCCTCAATAGAGCGCGATGGTTATTTTATAGGTACATCAGTTATCAACCCTGATGATATACTTAAAATCAAAAATTTTTGGATAAAATTCTTTCGAAACAAGGGTAACTCATATGTTGTCAGAGGTAACCTTGTGCTTGGCGAAAAAAACTTCACTGGATTCGAAAATACAGATTATTACGGTTGTCTGCATAGACACTTTGATTTTCTTTGGAACTATCCTACCCATTCTCTTACCCGAGATTTGGCAGTCGAGCTTCATAAATATAAAAACTTAGTTCTAGGAAAGCCTAGCGATGAAGGATTGATATACAACTCAGCAAATTTTGGAGTTTACATTTCAACTAGTTACTATCCTCCAGAAATTGGCAGGTTGAATATCCATCGTGACGCATGCCCTCCTGGTGAAAGCATTATTCACTTTATGATTCCTATTACTTTTAAGGGAATAGACTACCAAGAAGGTGGCTTAGTATGTATTCGAGACGATGGACAAGAAATTGACCTTGATTCACAGATGAAACCAGGAAGTATATTGTTTTTCAACGCAAGGCTAAGACACGCAGTTCGAAAGTTGAAGTCAAAAGATAATATTGGCAGACTGGCGACATTTGCAATTCCTGTACATTTCGTCAAGTCAGACAGCTTAATGACAAGCTTTACAAACAACCTTTCAAGGTACATAAGAGGAAATCCCTTAGCTCAAAACCTGTATAGGAGCATAAAGCCCTCGTCATCAATATAACTCTCAAAAGGTGATAAAATGAACTACCGGAATGGTAGGCTGTACATGCAATCCCCCTTTATGAAAGGCCAGTACAACCTAAATACCGACTATTTTGGTTCCTTGCCTTTTAAACTGGGAAATTTTGCTCGTGAAAGCCTTTTGAATGCTCTAAACCTGCTAAATATCAGGTCAGGAGATAAAATCGCGCTACCTTCATTAATATGCAAAGATTTACTAGCGCCAATAAACATTTTAAATTTAAAGATAATTTATTATGACGTTGACCACAGATTACAGCCTATTGGTCTAGAAACCCTTGAACCTGCAAGTTTGATTTTAGCAATTAACTATTTTGGATTTCCTCAAGACATGGCTTCATTTCACTTCTACTGTAAAAAGCATGGCGCTGTAGTAATTGAAGACAATGCTCACGGTTTTCTTAGTGTTGATGAAAACAAATGTCCTCTTGGATTCCGGGGAGATATTGGAATATTCAGTTTCAGAAAAGTCGTCCCTGTTCGAAATGGGTCTGCATTTGTTGTCAATAACCCAAACCTATTGGAAAGGCATAATATTACTACAGATCAAATGCCTATTGGAGTGTTTCCGCTTACCTATCAAAAAAGAAATGTTATGCGGATATTTTCGCCATTGCTTGGTAACCAACATATTTTATTGTCTTCAAAACTAGTACGCATGCTCCGTAAAATTCGAAGTGGTAACCCTATGATTACATCAAGTCCTGACTCTGAATATAAGATCCCTGTCAGCGATGATAAAAATTTAACATTTTTACATGATCTCTCAACACTAGATCCAAATTTTGAAGTAACTAGACGTAGAGAACTGTACCACAGAGCTGAGCAAGCCCTTGCTTCAAGCCCTATAGAGCCGATCTACCAGAGCTTACCACAAAATACGAGCCCCTTAGGATATCCTTTTTACTGCAGTAAGAATAACATTGAAAAAGTCGTTTCAAGACTAAAACGAGCTAGCCTAGAATGTCACACTTGGCCTGATCTGCCCCAAAGCTTCAGAGACAGTGCTCCTTCTTTTTATCAAGACTTACACTTAGTTCGTTTCAAGTGGTAGGATATATTTTACCTATGTTATGGTAGTAATAAAACCTATCAGCAATTGCTTGGCCAAAACCTTATAATTGGAATCAATTCTATGAGCGCACTTATGGAAATCATTCGTTGTCCACGAACAGGGGACTCCAAGTGTAGTGTATTTAAAGACAAAGTTGTATTTGATAAAGCTAATAAATCTTATATCTACCATGAAAATGTAGTAGATTTTGTTGACTACAATAAAAGTGATTTTGGCTACGAAAGAGCGGTAGAAAACTGGGGTGAAAATTTGCACAAGGAGTGCAACTCTATCCCAGAAACCTGGCATCATGATAAGATGCGTCAGCATTTCGGGGAGGATCTATATGTTGGGAATACTATATTGGAGATAGGTTGTGGCCCAGGGTATGATCTTTACAATGCAGCAAATAAATCTCCAGCTAAAGAGTTTATCGGATTAGATCTTGGAGAAAATCTTTTCAGCCTCGGTTTCAGAGATCGAAATGTCAAGAACATCAGATATGTGAGATGTGACGCATTAAATCTACCCTTTCAAGACGAATGTATAGATTCAATAGTTTCGTTTGGAGTTTTTCACCACACACCTTCACCTCAAAAGTGTATGAAAGAAGCACACCGAGTGTTAAAAAGGGGGGGGAAGCTAAGTATTTACCTCTATAAAAACCATGAAGATAATTTTTTAAAATGGATTGGAGTCATAGGCGAAAACATTATAATGAGAATTACTAAAAATATTCCTCATAATATGGGCAAGAAAATCTGTTATTTTCTTGCACCTTTTATGCTTTTATTCTTCTCTTGGCCTGCACAACTATTAAAAATTTTTCCGATAACCAGAAAACTTGGGAATAAATTCCCTATGCATTGGGGAAACGATATATCCAGTATAATTGGAGACTTAGAAGACAGGTTATTGGCTCCAGTCAATCACCGATATTCCAAACAAGATTTTGAAAAGCTCTTTACCGAAGCTGGCTTTCAAGAACTAAAAATTGTTACAACAACGGAAGGTCACTACGGATTGGGTAAGAAGAAGACTGATCAATGAAACCGCTTAGTCACTATGAGAATTTTAGCTCAGTAGATATTTGCTAGACGATACACAAGTTTGTGACACATAAAAAGTTTAGTGATCCATTACATTAAATTTTCCAAATTATTTCCGGACTAGGTAAATGCCTGGTTCATAATAAATTCCTATCAACAGAGGTTAAAGAAACCATTGTTATGATATCCCGGCTCTGGACAATAAAAACTCCTTGCAGGATGCAAGATCAATATTTTCTCTCTGACTATTCGCCCTAGACTTTTGATCATTGATAGCCATAATTCCCTCTGGAATATGATATGCTGTCGCAGGATCAATTTTATAAAAAACTACTCCTGCATCCTTCCAATCTATTTTCTTTGACTCTCCACACGGCTCCTTAAAGCAGAAATATTCACTATTAATATCATTTAAATCTGGGGTGTAAATTGAAATACTAATACTGCCCCCAATAACATCCCACTCTAAGAACTTCTGCCCACTTGCTGTAGTAATACTTGATAAAGTACTTAGTGCCTGATTGGAAACACACCGCCGCTTTTGTGTGTAAGGCTTAGAGCACTATAATCTTTAGCGAATTTCCCCAGTTTCTCTAAAAAGGCTATAATTGTCGGAAAATCAAAAGATCTTGGGGGTGCCCATGCGCGCAA
>JBGCDR010000157.1:0-11206 GCA_045105515.1 Oligoflexales bacterium | reverse complement strand
TTCTTATCGTAAATCATTCAATAATGTTGCTGATTCAATATTAAGCTGATAGGAGATTTTTAAGGTCGTCGCCTATGGCTCCGTGGTGGGTCAGTTTTACATGACTGGGTGGGTCAAATTGGACATGACCGAGCAAATGTTGGAAGAAAAAAGGTAACTTCAATAGCTGGAGTCGGTGCCGCCATAGGATTAGTTATTTTTGGTGCCTGGGATTTTTCTTTAACAGAACCACAAAAACAGTGTTTGCGAGATGTTAAAACTACTTCCTCTGTCCAAAAAATTAAAGAATATCTTTTGAAAATTGATCAAACAGGTTCAGAAATTGAGGATATGTTGAAATAATTAGCATTTCAACCCATTTTATTTTAAAAATTCGAAGTTAAAAATTCACATTGTTAGAATCGTAAATAATTTTTGTGGGTATCCATGAGTTCCTAATAAATGAAGTTGGGGGAAAATTAGAATTCGTTGAGAAGGGAAAATTTAGTGCTGTCTTAATTCCATTTTTTAATTTCTCCGTTAAGGAGAAAGGATTTATAATTCAAAAAATTGATTACAGAAATAAAATTATAAATGAGTTTGAATTAACACCCATCAGATTATAATTCGGGTAAAATGAATCTTAAGTTTGTAGGCGGGCTGTTGAAAAAGTGCATGAATAGTTAACAGTTATATATTACACTGATCGTCTTACTTTTTGGAGATCGGTTATGTTAGCCAAATCCCTTTTTGAGCAGCCTCTTTTCTCTACTATAGACTTAAATACCTTTGGCCAAAAAATCACTTGCTCAGAAGAATAGATAAAGTGCTTAATCTATCATTTATCCCAATGCTTGTTAACCTTTCTATGCAGAAAAGAATGGACGACCCTCAATTTACCCTATTATTTAATTTAGGATTCAAATAATAGGATATCTTTATGGAATCAATTCCGATCGCAGGCTGTGTGAAGAAGTTCGCTTAAACATTGCCTACAGATGGTTTGCAAGGATACCAATTTATTCGAAGGTTCCTGATCATTCATCGATGACCCAATAAGAGATAGATTTGGAGAAGACTTTATAAAGATGTTTTTGATGAAATAGCTGGACAGTGCATTGAAATTGGCCTCCTAAGTGGCGAAAGGTTGATGACGGATGCTAGGTTTTTTGAATCTAATGCTTCACCCAAGTCTCTTGTTAAAATAGATAATAATTTTACTTTGCGAATACTTAGCTCTACCAGTCTGCGCTAAAAGGAACTTCGACTAGTCTACATAGGGGAGATGGGCACTCATTGCCAAAGGATGTTGATAAGCTTTTTTCGGCAATTCCATATAGAGCAATCCAAGCTTCACCTCAAAAAACTGAGCTTGTAGGAAGAGGTTTAGCTTATGATTTAGACGCACCAATGCCTTATTGCCAATTTGCGGATTTCTAAAGCTGACAAAGCTGGAACGAAAAAAGTCTGTCATTATAATTTCGGATATCAGTCTAATATTAGTTGCATACCATGGTTTTTGAGTTTAATAAAAGATCAGTTGGTATGGTTTTGAAATCAATCAGACTGGATTGGTAAAAGCAAGAAATAGGCAGGCTAGAGTTGGAAATTGAAGTAAGTAAAAATTGACTTTGCCATCCTTAGGCTTTTCGATTTTATTGAAAAATAATCGTGAAAATATGTAGTTTAATTAGTTTTGTTTGGTGCATAGCTAAACAGCAGACTAGATTGTTGTTTTTTAACAATGAAATCTGCTAAATTTTCGATGAGTAAATCTTGAGGGGTATTTTTCCAGATTTCAGACATTGCAAAATCCATTAAAGCACCTAAGTGCTTGTTTTTTGTTTCATCAATAAGATCGATTGCCGTTGTCAGGGGTAGGCCATGGTCTTCCTCAAGATTTTTTGTCGCCCCCTTCAACAACCCGTCGAAGAAATCGGAAGGGTATACTGAAGGGAACGAGTATCCATTTTCTATTAATTTATCTATGTATGTAGTTGCTGAACCAGTTGCGTCTATCTCTATCAATTTCGTTAGGGATAAAATCCGGTATTTTAAGTTCTCGTCATTGCCCAAGTAGCCAAAGTAGATCGCATTTAAAGGAATCTCATCTTCGCCATCATTGATTTTTTTGACCTTCTTAATGTTCGTGTATTCATAAATATGGGCAAAATCAATGACTAAATGGGGTCTTTCAACTTGATTGTGATCAAAAAATTCAGGGAGGAAAAAACTATTTGATACACGTTCTTGTTGCATGTCATCCTTGGTAAGGTCTTCAATAACCTGTTTTGCGGAATCATAATTTTCGATCGTTGAATTATTATCAATCATATCCATAAGAGGATCATAATGGGCAATAACTACTTGGAAAGAATCTGGAATATGAGAGAGGATACTTTCCCTAAGACTTTTTTGCCAGAATTCGGCAATCTCGGTATTGCCCCAGCTACCAATTCCAGTGGTGTATAGGTAAAATATTCGCCTATCCGGCTGCTCATTGCTGGAATCTAAGATATACGGCCGATCATTCGTAAGAAAATTTGTTAGTAACCAATAACCTGCAAGTAAAACGCCTGCGCCAACACTTGCACCTAAGATAATTTTGTCTGTCTTCCAATTATGCTTATTAACTTGCGGCTTCCGAGTCGAGTTTCTAAGTGTCTTTAGCCTTCTGACTTTTAGACTGTTGAAAGTATCTAATTTTGGCCTTTTTTTGATAGAGATATTCTTGTCGACTTCGTTCTTAGCAAATTTTGATTGGTTTAACTCTTTGTTTTCTGACTTATCGCTAGGCTCAGTATTAGAGTTTTGAAGAGTTTGTATTGGGTTGTCTTCTTTTTTATCAAGTTTTTTAAGATCACTAGCGAGAGTATGGCAAGCTAATATGAGCATGAATTGGCAAAGAAATAGTTTAAATGAAATTTTCATGAAATGCTTTCATTTTTTTGAAATTTTCTAGGATAGTTTCCTATCAAATTTACATTCACTTGCATAGTAAATAAGCAGAAATCTTTATAGCTGCTCGAAAATACTGATTTTAAGTTGTTAACCTATTATTATCCTTGGAAGCTCGTAGGTCATTGCGTCTGGTTTCAGGTGCCCTAGTTAAAATTAAAAAGTAAGCTGTGCAGCAAATTCAGATCACTTACTAAAGTTCCATTTACAAGATTTTTCATCAAATAATACTAATATTAATTGTGGTTTCCTTAAATTCGCTCATGTAAGGATATTAAGAATGTTTCATTTGAAAATGGATGTAACGGCATTGAAAGAAAAACACTTCTGCCCTAGCTAATTTCGCCATCTGTAGAGATAAATACCTAGGTGTTCCAGTTAACGTAAGCGATATGTCTGTTTTAAGTATTGGTAACGGGGAAGAGCTCCATGTGGGAGAACTTGGGCAGTCACTCATTCAGGAAGTCGTTTGGTGCGCCACGAAGCGTTAGTGTAACCCTCTGCTGAGAGGGTAGCCAGAGTAAGCCAGGCGCCCTGAACCGAGTCTTGGGCTCATGGAGGTGACGAAATGAGTTAAGCGTAGACAGGAAACCTGTAGGTTGTGTGATAGAGTCCCGTTATTTTCACTCTGAGAACTGGCCGATGGTCTCGAATGCATCCAGAAGGCAATACTATTCGCTAGAAATTGGGTTAAGTTAGCAACGGTTCCGGGGTCCAAGAGCATGACATGCAGTTAAGGTTCGCTAGTGAACGTGGGAGATCTTGGTAGTTCTCAATGATTGAGTACCGATGAGCAAGTCTAATTGACGAGTGATTTGGGATGGCTGCCAAGAAGTCGGATTGGGCATATTACTCGGAGCAAGAGAAAGCCTTGCACATGGGGAAGGCCCTTGGGTTAATTTGATCTTTTAAGGGAAACGTCGAAATGCCAACAGAGTATTTTAAAACGACGACAACAAACTTGAAAGAATAGCTTGGCGTGCAAAGAGTGATAGATGCATGAAGTTTGAAAACATAATGCATCTATATAACGAAGAAACACTAGTGCCAGCATTCCATAGCCTTGATGGAAAGAAAGCTGTTGGATGGTGTCACAAAGGAGAAATACGGGCAAGACTTGATTGAACACACAAATGACTTGCTAGTTCGGATGAGAACTATGAGTTATCGGCCTAGGCCGGTGAGGGAGGTACTTATTCCTAAGGCAGGACAAAAGAATAAGTTCCGTCCTTTGGGAATAAGCTTAAAACCAGTGGGAAGAGACGTTCAAAGTTAAAAGACATAAAATCGGGGGCTAAATCAATATGCTATAAAAGCAAATTCGCTTCCGTATGGAGGATATTTCTTAGCAAAAAACGAGGACATATGGCCTACTACGGAGTTTCTTTTAACCGTAAAAAGATTTACAATTTCATGTGGCAAGCAAGGAGAATCATGTTTTATTGGTTCAACAGAAGAAGTCAGAGAAAATCATATAACTAGGAAAAGTTCAACAGGTTCGAAAAACATAACCCTATGCCTAAGAAAATCGTTATACACTCATTGTTTTAATGCATAGGTGAAGGAATTAATCTTGAGCCTATTGCTTTAAAGGAGCACAATGGGTTCTAAGAGGGGACGAGGATGGATGACCATCCTCTCTACCATACGGTATCACCAACGATTGGCTGGGACGAGTATTCCAATCTTAATAATGGCGTTCAATCATTCCTCGCAGTTTCAGACACTTAGCTACCTTGGGATAGAGGATGAAGAACTGACTGATGCATTTCTCAATGTTATTTGAAATAGCAAGTGACGCCTAACACTCTCATATTTCTTGGGATTCAGGCTATTTTACCAAAAATGACACACCTTCAGAGAGTTTGGTATAAATGCAAATCTATTTTGTCTAATTCAAAACTATCAACTAAAACAGCCATGTAAAAATAGACTCTTAATATTTAACTGACCTAAACGAAGTTAAACATAGGGCTATTTAAAAGTTGGTGGTTTTTTTTGACCATTAACATTTTTTATTTTCTTGGGTTTCAAAATAGAGAAAAGAATATGTTCAAGTTTATCTACATGAACGCTCTCAATTATTTTCTTTTAATTATGCTTTCTATAAGCTTTTTGTTCTCGTGTAAACACAAAGATCAAAAAAAAGAACCGGATCTAGTAAAAACATTAAGCTCTGAGAATAAATCAATTTTTTTAAAAAAAACTGTCGATAATGAAATTTTTAATCAGTTGAATTTAACGGCAGAAATACGTGATCATGAGTACCTTTATTTTAAAATCTGTTCATGGGAAAACCATGATTCTTGTGACGAAAAATATGCACGAGATAAACAATTTATAATAAGGGGATTAGATCCCGGAATACATCTAGCTTCTCTGAAAAAATGCTACATTGAAAATCAATCACCAAGATGTGAAACTATCCTAAATAATTATCAATTAGTACAACTGGAATATGTCAACCCCGAGACCCTCGAGATAGATAAAGCAATAAATGATAATGAAAAAAGGAAGCAACAAACTTTTGCGAATATTCTGTTCAATTTAAATCAACATAAGGAAGAAGTTGGATCGTGTGTTAAAGATACAAAAATTGATTCTTCAACTGTCTCACCAGAATTAAATGACTATCTTGATTTTCTAATGGGTGCTAGCCAGCTAAACGTTTTGGACTATCTTAAATATTTTGAAGGAAAAATTAAATCCCCAAGCCCAAGTTCAAATGCTCAAGCTCTAAACTTAGTAGAAACTACCTTAGATGCAAAATACAGGGCTTCAGTCATAACTTGGTTTGGTGATACAGGGCACTGGAGTGACCGTTTTGGCCACTCTACAGTATTTCTGGAGAAAATTGATAGTAACGGTTTAGTCATAGATTCTGTTTACCTTACTTATCCCTATGGTTATGATAGTCCAGAGGAAGAAGCAAAATACCATACTGATAAAGGTAAAGACGGAAAAGCAAAAATAAGGGTAACTGATATTGATCAAGATCAATTTGAAAAGGGTAAAGAATGGTTTAAAAATTCCATTTATGATCGTAGCTTTTACGATCTTGGTGCAGAAGAACTTGAAGAATTAAAACGTCTCGATTCAACAGTGGCGGAGAATCTACTAGAGAGACGTAGAAACCTTTTCAAAGAAAAATGGGGCAAGGATTTTGAATTTTATAAATTTCAAGCCGAGATATCAGACTCGGACATTAAGGCTGAGGTTCGTAATATTGAGGATATTGAAAATTATTTTAAAACTGTCAGTGCTTACAATGAGGCGTTTGATAGTCAGGACTGGGAAAGAGCTAATAAACTTTTAGATGATTCATTTGTATTCGATGATCGACTGGGAGGGCAGTATCGAAATGGTTTCGGTATATGGGGAAATAATTGTTCCTGCTCTGTTAATAAATTACTGTTTCACATAACGGGAAACAAGGCTTTTAAATCACCGAAGTACGTCACAATTCAGCCAAAAACTGTCAGAAAAAGATTTAAAAACGTTTTTAATACCTACAATGCAAGAAACACGACTATCAAATCTCTAGGTGATACTTTAGCCCACAACCGTTCCAAAGAAATCCATGAGCTAAAAGATTTTCAAAAGAAAAAAAGAGGATTTAACTGGACCAGAAGGGGATTGCGTTTGGTAGAAGAACAAGGGGATGAAAATATTATAGAATATGATGAACTTAACGATGATTTTGCAAAATGCATATTAAAATCCTTATCAAAATACGAGCTTGAACTGCATCAATTGGCGGAACTATTTGATTATTATAATAGGGTGAAGATTCTAATATATGACTCTATTCCAGCTAATAATGCGCTTTAATATCGAAGGATATCTCAACAGAAATTAGTACGTAATTTGAATCTCAAGAAATAGGCAGGCAGAACTTGATTATCGAGACTTTATTATAAAGAAAGAATATATCCAACGTTTACAAAAAATTCTTTATTGCTGCTGAATTCCCAATCAGCCTCTCGGATACAATCATTGATGGTACGATTAATCGGATAAATACCAAACTTTACTGGTGGACTAAACGATGGATGGTTAATTAATATCGTCAAAAATGGATTAGATTTTGCTTCTTTTAAGATATCAGAAGCACAACTAAGATCTTCCAATTGTTGCTTCAATTTATTTTCTAATTGAATTCGAAAATCACTAATTTCATTAATATAAATATCCTTTTCTCTTATATCAATAAATTTTTTTTGCGTCCCATTCGCAAGAACCATTAATTAATATTTGATTGAATTTTATACAAGTTTCCAACGAAAGTTTCTGAAATAGTTTTTGGTCTGTAGCTATTTGTTTAAGCCATATCGAGCATAGTCGACCTGAATACGAAAATCCACTACCTAATTTTAAACATTCATCTTTTTCTAATTCTATCCCCAAACTGGGAGTCCGGTAATAAGAAAATCCTTCCTCTTCAACACCTGAAGATAGGTATTTCAAATCTAGGTGGCAATTAGAACTATCTGTCCGTTGGCACAGAAAAGAACTGCTTTCTAGTTTGATATTCTTCTTACATTGATCTCGATTAGCAGCATTCCTTTCAGCTTTGAACCAGTCCGGACCTAAAATTTGACAAAAAGATCCATCAGCTAAACTATCAAGACCAGTAAGCCCCCTAAGGATATACATTCTCGGTGGAGTCAAATCCATTATGTCTTGTATGAATAGTTGACTTTCAAGTAAACATGTATCCTCCACAACTGTGCCATTTAGATTATCACAAGCTTTCAGACTTAGGCCAGTAAGTGAAAATTTAGATTGATTTTTGATGTTCTTTGTTTGTTAATTATTAGATGATTGAATCTTTTTCGGCTGTTCTTCACTAGGACTGCAAGAAACTAAAACACAAAAAAAAATTAAGGATAAATACACTGCGATCCTTTCAAATTTTCCATAGTTATTGCTTAGCCTAATTATAGCTTTTTTTTTATTAATAATCATTTTAAGATCAATCTTAACATTGTAGATTTAGTTGATAATTACGAATCGATAATTTAATATCATACCTTTGATAAGATTTTGATTCTTTTTTAGAAAATATCTGCAATGGAGCAAACATGAAGGTAGTAATAGCAATAATTCTGTCCTCTGTAATAACTTCTAGCGCTTCTGCCACTCCAATTTGTAAATGTATATCTGGGCATACCGAACGTTTATCATCTGGTATTTTAAGAACTTATGAACACGTTGTACTCGTTTATCAACAAAGTAACTATGTCGAAGTAATTGACGAATTTCCACTTTCATTTTGGGGAGGTAGCAGTCGCGCTAGAAAAAAGTGTAGAAAAGTTCTAAAAGACAATCCCTACTGCTCTGATTTTGATTAAAGTAGATACTCTACTGTTTAAATGGCAAAGCCAATCCTATTTTAGATGTAAATTTTAAGACTCAGTAAGGGAGCCCATGTTTATTTACCCAACATCACAATTCCTAAATCCCAACTTTTAGAGTCTTCTTTCCATTCTCACAACTTTTTCTTATGATTTTACCTTTTGTTGGTTGACCTAATTGATAAATATATACAGGCAGTTACAACTTAGATAAAATCACGCCGATGTATGAAAGAGCATTCTTTTAACAAAGTGGTAGAATATTAAGGAAAGTGCTCATAGATCTGAAAGAGCAGAATTACTTTTAATTTATTTTTCTTAATAAAAAAACGAAGGGCTTTTAAAGTTGAGCTTATTGAGGTCAATACTAGCTATACTCTTATTAAGCACCTCATCATTTTTATATGCAAACCTCATCATTGATTTGTCAGCGAAGAAATGCAAACATGGCCTAAACAATCCTCCAAAGGGTGCCTTTGCAATCTTCATTTTTTGCGATGATGCGTTAGGCACACAAATCGGAGTGATTCTGCAGAAGCCTGGAGTTGGACCAGCGGCATCTAAAGATCAGTGGTCTACATATAACCGATTCTGGCAAGATGATTTAGCTATGTCTGACGTCATCCAGATTTTTTGGTCAAAATCCGGAAATTTTCTATATGTGGTCACTTCTGAAATATATAGTGATGGTTCCTTATATGAGCTTGATCTGAATAAACGAATAACTAATAAGCTAATAGATGGAAAATCTCAAAAATCAGAGATTTCAATGAAAAAAGCATATTTGGGTTTCATTTACTCTAATGATGGAAAAAAATTTAAAATTAAAGAATAGTCCATATGTTCGACGAAATAATGGCCGTAAAATCACGGCAGAATTTTTTTATGAATATACTGCTTAAGAGCATAGCTACTATATTACAGCTTTTAATTGTCAATACTAGTTTTTCAGATACTAGTGAAAATAGTAAGAAAGATTTCAAATATCTTATTGCTAATTTTACTACATTCTATAGGGATGATTATAGTGGTTTTGGCGAAATATTTAATACTCAAGCTAAAAAAGCTACTAGTTGTGAGTCCATATCTGAAGTAGCCCGTTTCTTTGAAGTTGCCCCCCAAATCCGGGGAAATGCCGAGATGCATGAATGGTTTTCTGAAGTAATAGAAAATCTTATGATTTATAACCCCGCTTGTTTTTTGGATGCTGCATTGAAGACGAGTGAAGCAGCAAGACATAAAATTATTGTATTTATCTCAGAACCTACTTTTAAAAATTATGAAGATTTTAGAAAAGCTTTGTCTCCATATAAGGACAACGAAAAATACAGAGAAATTATCAGTAAAATGGATATTTGGGACGTTCAATTTCGATCGATTTCATGTAAGACTTTAGCTTTAAATGGTGCAAATGGCAATAAATTGGAACTCAAGATAAAGAAAAATTCAGAGGAAAGAATGGATGTAACTATTATAGGTTCTGGCGGAACATTAAAGCAACTTGAATCTAGGATCTTTTTGAAGAGTGGTAAAAAACTCATTTTAAAAGGGGATAAATTCCTACTTCATTTATATGATGGAGAGGCAGAAATAGATGCGACATTGGACGAACTTATTGTGACAGAATCGCATCCAACAGGACGGAAAAAAATCAAGGAGAAATTAGTTTGTACTTTTACTGTTAAGCCTTAGTATGTGACTTTAAGTTGCAATATTTTGTTAGAAGACTCTAATTATTCATGACCACCAACTATCTTGCTGAAGATACGATAATCTGACTCAGACTAGTGCAGTAAGAGGGGGTAACGATAATTTTCCTTCCTTGAAATCCTCTTTCCAACAGATGTCCTTCGTAAAATTTTTTCAGATCTGCCATTTTTAGGGTGAATCCGCTAACTTTTTACACAGGAGTGTTTCTGAAACCCGAATCCAGCTCTATTGCAGAATCAGCATGGTACAAAAAGCTCTTTTCTAAAGACATGACCCAATCCCAAGTCTTTCTTCATAAGCTAACGCACCATTTATATTGTGGAGTGGAGACATTTGACCTCGTGAAGGCTGTTGAAACTTGGAATCGTAAAGAGTTTCACGAGTTCTTGAACGTGGTTTGCGAATATAAAGAAGATTTTGAATTTGAGCAGAACAATCCAGAGCTGTTTCAGGAGAAACCATGAAACTTGATCTTTAGGGATCTTCTCTAATTAGATGTCCTAAGAAGAACATCAAAACAATGTTCCATGCCACCGCTATTTTTCTAGCATCCCCATGGGTTTCTGATTGTTTGAGGGTTCTTATGTACCTCACTGAGCTTTCAAATTTAGCTTGTTCTTCTGCAAGCTCAGTTCTTGCTTTTTTGATTTTATCCTCTAGTCCTCCCTTTTTATTAAATTCCGCAGTGGCATAGATGATCTTATTCTTGTGCTTCTTGGGGTCATAACTCCTGATTGCTTCAGATGCTGCAAACTGTTGGCTCGATAGAGCTCTTAGGTTTTGTTCTGCAGTCGTTAAAGAAGTTGGTTTATTGATTGCAGCGAGTACATTTTCTTCAGCCGAAGTCGAGACCATATTAGCAAGCGTATAGACTGTGCTCCCTAAAACTAAGCATAGAGCTATTCTCATAAAGGAATGTTTTGATAGTGCTATAGAAATGAATAAGATTTCAATGGCTAACTCAAATAGTACAGCGATCCCCCAAGCTACTGGAACACTATAGCCCAAAGTTACAAACCCCTTTTGTTGCTCGAAAGCTAAGAAAGCGGTGTTGCATAAGACAAAGCTAATGATGCTAATGGCTGCTAATGAATGTCGAGGGTTTGCGCAAAGGTAGCTAGCGATTCTATTCGTTGCACTAGGTTGCGTAATGGTTGCATTACCTTGTTGCAGAGCTTGCACTACTTTTGTAGATGGTTGCG
>JBGCDR010000156.1:0-130060 GCA_045105515.1 Oligoflexales bacterium | reverse complement strand
GTGCTGCCTTGGCTTTGTAGCCATTTGAGCTTGAATTTTTTCTTAGCTCTCTGTAAATGGTTGAGTTGTGAACACCTACCGATTCAGCAATATCAACAACGTCATATTGGCGTTTGATTAGCACCTCTATCTCATACCTTTACTCATAAGTGAGATTGGCAGACATAAATACCCCTTTCTTGCAAGCAGATTAGCCTCATAGACTAAACTAAATCCGCCTTCCGAAGCGATGGAATTTTTTCTTCTGCACTTAATCTAGCAATCCGCCGTTTAATGGATATAACCAATTTTAATTACAGCTTCTTTTTAAGCTTCGAGTCTAAATTAAAAGCTTTTGTCAACTGATTAAGCTCTTAGTCTGAATAAATAGTTTGGAAATTCTAGGCGCTGGATTTAAGAGGGGTGATATGGGTTATAAAAGAGTCTATTGAAACGGTGTTGCTCATTATTGCATATATATCAAAAGTGCTTTTAGCCTTTGATGCCATTTCCATTTAGGAGATCCAAGACTGCTTTAACCCTTGGTGAAACTAGCTCTGGTTGGCGAGGGCTTGTCGGTCTTGGCAGAGAAGCTTTTTTCTTAACTTCTTGTCCTAAAGTTGGAGTGGGCTGAGCTACAATGTTTGGGTTTTCATTGAAATCATTGTTTGATGGATTGCTAGCTTTTTGTTGTGAAAATGCAGTGATTTGACCCAGTCCTGATCCGCGTAAAATGGAGCTGAGTTCAGAATCTCTAAAAAATAGAATATGTTTTGAAGAGTCAGGTAAACCTTTGAGGCAATTTATTAGTCGATCTACGATGCTTGAATTCATATTTATAAGTGGTATGCGCCAAACACAGAAAGTTTCATATACCCAATCCGTTGAAAAAGCAGGAAAGATTTTTAGGGACGTTATATGATTTTGTAAAAAGGAGAGCGATTTAAGAAGGCGAAATTTTTCAAATAGTGGTTCAACCCTCGCATCAGAGATCGCGATTACTTTTTTAAGTTTGATTTTTTTAAATTGGTGTTCCCATTCTTGTTGATAGTTGTCAAGTTTGGCGTTAAGGCTATTGCAAATTTTAAGATTCACTTCAATTTCTAGTTGATTGGATTCAATTGATGCTAACTTTATTTTCTTCTCTTTTTGATAACGTACAACATTCTGTGCTTCACTAATGATGATTTGAGGATTATCAAGATTAATGACTTTTTGGCTACCTATGACCTTGTACCATTCATAGAGGAGTTCCTGCAGTCTTTTGTATTTTTCTTCTTTAGATTTTATATCGGATGAAATTTCTTTTGATTTCTGCATTATGATAAAGAGTTCATTATATCTCAAGATAAACTGTAAAAACTCATGCAAGCTTATATTCTCATCAATCTGATATTCTCCACAAATTTTTTGCCAATGTTTTTTTAATGTTTCTTTTTTGCTCACAGACTGGTGCAAAAACTCTTCTAAAGTTTTGGGAGCATTTTTTGGAAGCTGTTTGGGTGGGTTGATATTATGAAGTGTGTAAATTGTTTCATCTAGGCCTTTTAATAGCGGGCTTAAGTCCTCAGAAAATTGGTCTGCTCGCTGTTTTTTTCCAGTAATAAGTTTAATTTGATACCAAATAGATGATTCTTCTTCTGAGGAGCGAGTATGTTGTAGTTTTTCTTCGCTGCTTTTTTCATGTACTATTTCTCTAAATTGCCTCAGTTTTTCCAAAATTTGATTGCGAATTTCATGAAATTCTTCAGTATCTTTTTTGTAAATATTTAGGGACTCGTTGAAGTGGCTTTGGATTTGTCCTAAGCTTTGCTTAAGCAGTGGAATAACTTTTTCTAGAACATTAAGATAGCACAAGCATTGTAAGGGTACATTCCAGTCTGGGGGTAACTGTGAATTTGGTACAACAGACAATTTGAGAGCCTTCAAATTGTCTTTAATTTTGGTATTCCCAGCCTTTAGCTGTTTTCTTAAATTTTCTAGGGAAGGTGATGCATCTAAAATTTCGCTAGTGAAATTTGCAATTTTTTGCATCAAATCTACTTGTCTTTTTAACTCATTGATTTCTCTTGCTGTATCTCTAGGTTTGGTTTCTTTTTTATTTGAAAGAGAGCTTATTTGACTAACTGTTTCTTTATAAGCATTGTAAATTGGTTCAAGGTTCTCGCATAAGGATTCAAGTATATGCTGCTGGCCAAGGTTGTCATTGCCAAAGCTATAATTACAGGCATCTAATATTTTACTCATATGTGAGCTTATAAATTTATAGACAATCTGATCTTCTTCGTTTTCCTGATTTAAGGGAGCGATGTAGAAATGATCATCGCGTCTAGTAAAATGATACCGTCCGATTGAAAATGGAAGATTGTTGTTACTAGCATTTGTGATTGCTTGAAAATATTGGTGAATAGTAATTTTTTGAGTTTCATTATTCCTTAATACAGCATATCGGTCTTTTCGACGTTTTAGCTCCCATGAATTACCTGCATCGTCAGCAATGATGAGAGAAGATTCATAATAGTCTACCCCAGACTCAGGGCCTAGTAGGGCAAAACTTAGGGCTTGGTTAACTTTTTGGTAGAGACAATTATCACCTACAAGAAAGTAAGAGTTTTGAAATGTACCTGTACCTTGCTGAAAACGCATGAAAAAAGGTGGGTTTTCTTTTGCGGTAGCTACTGAAATACTAATAATTCTCAAAATATATCTCCTGTGCAGACTTTTATTTACTAAGGTATTTTCATTTGAAACCGATTAAGTCCTCATAGAGAAACGCAACTCAAGTTTAAAGTGGTGAACTCCTATATGAGTCATGAGATATTAAGAAATATAACTAGTTACGACCAAGATACATTTACTCAGGTTACTAAACATTATGGTTATGTTTCGGCTGCAGTTTATCGACTACTCGGAAAAAAACTAATCTTTGTATTAGGCTCAGAATTAGAAGGAGAAAAACCTTGGCCTCCTACTGCAACCTTTTCCTCTGATTATACACCTAGAAAGGGAGCAGGGTTGCCTGTTGGTTGGATTAAGCCACCTTTTCAGACAGATACTAGGAAAATATGGCCTAAGGGAGTAAGTTTTTATTTCCCAGTGCAGGAATGGTCAGCAACAAAGCTAATCTTTGTGGTTAGGAATGCTGTAGGAAAGCGAACAAAAATTGGTGATTTAGATGGACCTTTGGAGGCTTTAGGTGCAGGGATTTGTGCCTTTATAGATCAGGGTGAAATGCGTCATTTTGTGAGTGAAGCACATAATCTTGAGCAGATGGAAAGGGTTACTATTGATCTCCAACTAATGGTTGATCACGAGCTGCGAACTCCATTAACATCGGTTGTTGGCTATGCTGAATTGCTTTCAGATCCAAAAGATAGTCCAGAAAAAAGTCAGATTAGTGATTATAGTAAAACTATATTAGAAGAGTCCAACAAGGCTCTCAAAGCTGTAAGTAAGCTTACCGATCTTTTTAAGATGCATTGGAGTCCTGATGATAACTCAAGAGCTATTGAATCTATTGACATGGGTGAGGTATGTTCTGAGGTTTGTGATATTGTAAAAAAAGAGTCAGAAAAGTGGTCTGTGCCCATAGGTATAAATAATCAGCTTAACATTAGCTTTCGCAAACCTTCTGATCAACATTTGATGATTAAAGGTCATTCTCCACTCATACGTAATGCTATATTAGAAGTTGTTAAAAACGCAGTTATGTATTCTGGCCATGGTAAAGTCAGCATGACACTCTATCAATCTGAAGATTCAGTAGTTGTGGATGTAGAGGATGATGGCGTTGGAGTATCTCAAGGTGCAGAAGAGCTGATTTTTCTCAGATTTTTTCAAGGACCTCTTGATAGAGGAATGAAAAAAATAAAAAGAGGTTTGGGAGTAGGCTTGTATATTTCTCGCTGTATTTGTGAGCAGCATGGTGGAAGTTTACGGTTTATAAGAGGGGCAGGACGCAGTGGCTTATTTAGGTTTATTCTACCTATAGAGTTAGATTCTGAGCATCAGGTTAGCCTTAATCAATCGCGAACAGGCTGATAATACTTAGGAAGAATGATGAGCGAAGTTTTAGTCGTAGAAGATGAAGAGCATATCCAAAGGCTAGTTAAGATTGTCCTTGAAAAAAATGGGCATCATGTAAGCACGGCTGATACTGGAGAAGAGGCTCTCGAAAAATTAGATGGAGGTCTTAAGCCTCAACTAATATTGCTTGATATTATGATGCCAGGTATTGATGGCCTACAAGTTTTAAGGAAGGTTAAGAGTAATCAATTGACTAAAGACATACCAGTCGTTATGCTCACCGCATTGGCGCAGGAAAGCGTGGTCTTGCAGGGAATTAAGTTAGGGGCTAGAGGCTATATTCGAAAGCCATTTCATCCTAAAGACCTCGTGGAACGTGTCACTTCTTTTTTAAGTGAAGATCAAAAGTAATCAACAGGCTGAAAAATTATGGAATCTATTGAGCGGGTCGCTAAACCTGGTTTGGGTGCTTTAACGCCTTATTTTTCTAACTATATTGGAAAATTTGGTACTGCATGCTTGCGTAGTTTACCTCCAGAGCTATCTCATCACCTCGGGATGCAGCTATTGAAACGAGGGATATTAAAAACCATTAAACCACCTATTGATAGTCATCAAGAAATAAGTTTGGGAATAGATTTAGATGGTGTGGGAAGGTTTGAGCATCCAATAGGATTGGCAGCAGGCTTTGACAAAAATGCCGAAAATTTAATCGGCTTAGGTACCATGGGATTTGCATGGATTGAAACTGGAACTGTGACCCCGTTACCTCAAAGTGGTAATCAAAAACCAAGGTTATTTCGTCAGACTGAGCAAAATGCTCTTGTAAACCGAATGGGTTTTAATAATGTTGGATGTGAGCAATTTTCCCAAAATTTCAAAAGCCAGCTCAATCATATTTCATTCCCCGTAGGAATAAATGTAGGGAAAAATAAGGATACCAGTCTCGACCAAGCAGTAAACGACTATATTTCAGCAATTAGAGATCTTGAGGGGCTAGGCAAATATTTCGTAGTTAACATTTCATCACCTAATACGCCTGGTTTGAGGAGCCTTAGTTCAAAAGAATTTATAGAAGAGCTAGCAACTTGCATACGCAGCGAAAGAGCTGGTAAGATTTCAGATATCTGGATCAAACTAGATCCAGATATGAAAAAGTCAGACTTCCAAGAGGTCGTGGAAGCAATAGTTATGCAAAAATTCGCAGGAATTGTCTTGACCAATACTCATCGGGTAGAGTTTCCCCATAGTGGTGGCCAAAGCGGTCATCCACTGAGTGTGAAATCGACACAATGTCTTGAGTGGGCCCATGAAGTACATCGTGGAAATCTTCTGATGATAGGTTGTGGAGGTATCTTGTCAGGTGGTGATATTTTTCAAAAGATGATTCGTGGAGCGAGTGCTGTTCAGATATACACAGCTTTGATATACAGAGGTCCTTTTGTAGTTTATGAGCTTTTGACTGAGTTAAAAGCCGAGCTCAAGCTAAGAAAAATCAGATTTTTAAAGGATATTGTTGGAGCATACTATGATGATAATAGTTTGTCTTAATAAGGTGAATATATGGCTCTTGAAATAGTCAGAAGAGTTCGAGGAAACCTACATGGCTCGATAGATGTCTCCATGCTCGAGGACAAAGTGATTGCACATCCAATCTTTCAAAGATTAAGACGGATTAAGCAGACAGCATTCCTTTCTTTCGTTTTTCCGGGGGCTTCTCATACACGTTTTGAGCATTCATTGGGAACTATGCACCTAGCTGGAAAAGCATGGATGAAGATTTGGGAAAATCAAAAAAGATTAAGAGCAAGTTGTGAAAAAATTCCTAGTTTTTCGACTAAAGAAAGAATTGAAGAGGGGGAGGAGGCTCATGGCATTCTTTATCCAACCTTTTCATGTTTAGAAAGTATATTTTCTAATGACTATATTCTGCAAACATTAAGATTAGCAGCTCTTTGCCATGATATTGGACATCCCCCATTTTCTCATAGTGGAGAACGCTTTCTCCCATGTTTGTCTGAGTTAAAGAAAGGAATGAAGGACCTTCCTCCATTCCTGGAAGGTTATTTAGATACTTTATCAGATGATCTTAAGCAGGAAGATCGCGAATTAAGCCCAGTTTCCCATGAAGTCTATACGGTATTGTTGATGTATCGATTGTTGCGTGATGTTTATCAAGATTATCCTACTCTGGAACTTAAAGTATCAGCGCAAGATGTAGTGAGTATCATTGCTCCTACAATAAGTCCGGAAAAAGGATCTCCTTTAGAAACATATTGTGCTCGGCACCTCTGCCATGAACTAATTTCAGGTGAGATTGATATAGATAGGATGGACTATCTCAGGAGAGATTCCAAAGAATGTGGAGTGGTCTATGGAATTTTTGATGCGGAACGAATTTTAGATTCTCTCTCACTATACTTTGATCCAAAAGAAGAGTTGCTTCACCTTGCAATTCAATTTTCTGGTTTAGCTGCATTTGAAGACTACTTGCGAGCTCGGCAGTCCATGTACATTCAGCTTTATTTTCATAAGACCTCAGTGGCATGTGAAGCTATGTTTCAGTCTGTGAACCGTTCTATTAAAGCTTGGCATTTACCAGCAGATTTAGATTCATATATCAAAGTCGATGAATGGAATTTGATGGATAAACTTAAAAGCGCAGTCGAATCCCATTGTGAAGAACATGCTAAGGAAAAGGCCCATCAAACCTTAGATGACCTTCTTTATAGGCGGAAGCTTTGGAAACGGATTTATGAAATTTCTGAGTCTCTTGCAGGACAAAATAGCAATAAAGATTTAGAACAAGCAGAACAAGTTCTTAGTAAAATAGGTATTTTTTTCGAGTCTGTTTCATCTAAAACTTATATTACTAAATTAAGGCCACGTAAGAAGGGTGCTAAAAGTCCAAACTATTTAAGGCTAATTAAAAAAGATGGAAAACAATTACCCCGGGTTGTTCCAATAGAAGATTTTTCCAATATTACAAAGAGCGCAAATACCACAAATATTGAAAGAATTTACGTTGCTCATGAGGATGCTAAAAAAGCAGCAGAAAAACTCATGGAAGCATTCTATGAGTGTTAACCCAGTACCTTATTTTGTTTCATCCAATATTCTCTTGCTTCTTCTAGTTCTGCAGGAGTATTAACTTCTACTGATCTATGTTGGCTAACAACTACCCTAATTTTAATTCCATTCTCAAGAGCTCTGAGTTGTTCAAGTGCTTCTGCTTGCTCACACGGGGTTTGTTCTAGTTTGGTGTATTTGAGGAGAAATTCTTTGCGGAAAGCATAAAGTCCCATATGTTTGTATACAGGTAGTAAATCCCTGTGAGAATTTTGTCTTAAGAAAGGTATCGGCGATCTGGAAAAATAGAGTGCATATCCTTGCTTGTCACATAGAGCCTTAACCAAGTCGGGGTTTTGGTGATCCTGTTCCCAGTTGAGCGGAGAGGCAACTGTACTCATTAGTAGATTTGGGTCTTTGGTGAATGGCTCTGTTAAGTCTGAAAGAACCTGGGGTTTGATAAAAGGTTCGTCACCTTGGAGGTTTATAACCACATCGCAGTCTATAGACTCTGCGACAAATGCTACCCGGTCACTCCCTGTATTTAGATCTGATGGTGTCATGATTGCTTTACCACCATGTTTAGTGATGAGTTTGGCGATTTCTTCATGATCCGTAGCTACTACCAATTCATCAATCGAAGAACATTTTTTGGCAGCTTCATAAGTATGAAGAATAAGAGGTTTATCTCCGATCATTGCCATAGGCTTTTGAGGAAGGCGGGTAGACTGCATGCGAGCGGGTATGACGCATAAAATATGACTCAAATGGATCTCCTTTTTATCAGCCAAAAAATAAAATCATTGGGCGCTGAATCCTCTAATACATATAAAATAGTCCAGTTGGGTACAAGGATGAAAAGGCCTGTAATTGAATAGCAGAAGAGATTAGCTATTGGGATAATTGAAAATTAAGAACTCTATATAGGCTTAATATTGAGAGTTTTTATCGGAGGCTTTCAAGAGGGGCAAGTATTTCCCGGAAGGCCCGGAATAGTAGTTAGGAAGAAACCTTTTCTTTGGTTTCACTTTTTCGTTGTATCTTTTCTTTCTTGAGCCTTACTGATTTTCTTATGCTGAACTAAGAATTTCAGGCAACTAACGGTCGAGGAAAAATCATACTGATACTTTTTTTGCATTTCATCGAAGGTTTGTTTTGCAGTTTTGACATCTTCTTCGTCAAAGCTTTTTGTGTCATCTTGAGCCAGTGCCAGCATCACCTGATAGATATGTTCAATGATTGATTGTTTCTCTAAATAATAGTGCTTTTTAATTTTAGCCAAATAGTCATAAAACACATCTGCAACAATAATCTTTGAATCTGGGTTTTCGAGCTTAAATGCAGCAATGCGACTTAGCAGAGAATTGCGATGTATATCTTTTTGTTTATCAATTTTTAGTATATCTTCTACTTGCTCCATAATCGCTTGTGATGGATTGATGTATGCGCTGGTGATCGAGTCAAAAATCTTTTCTTTTTTGATTTCAGCAACTACATTATCGATGTAGCGTTTTAAGAGGTTATCATATTCCTCTTCATTGGCCATTGACATGGAACCGATGATTTCTGTTTCGAATTCCATAACAAATTGTTCTTTCAATATGTCGATAAACAATGCGGCATCATGGTACTGAGCTCTTGGTTCAAACTGTAAAAATTCATATATTGTACGGTCTTTTGTAAGTTTTTCCAGTTCTTCAAAAATTGCGATAGGTGTTAAGGTTTCATGATTCTTATTGTTGGCAGCCCGATGGAGAAGTGAACGAATTTCTCGAGGTGACGCGCCAAAGCGCCCTTCATAAACCACCATACCTTGAGACTCTTTCCAGACCTTTTCTCGCACTTCAAAGATTGAGTTTTGTTCTTCAATTGTAAAAACTGGTTGAAGATTTTTTCCTTCATACAGGAGAACCTTCGAATAGGGGTCTAGTTTAGCAACAAGAGGGCGCATTTCTTGTGGATACTGCTCAGGATCTGGTTGCTTTAGACGAGTCATTACAGCCCAGTTGCACAGTGTTTCAATGGAATGTGGAGCTATTTTTTTAACTTTGGTGATAGCTTTTATATCTGGGCTATAAATTTTAGCTTCCAGATTCGGTAGTAATAAATAAGGAACGGTAACTAATTCCATGCGTCCTTTGAATGAACTGAAATCTGGAATAGTTTTAAATGAATCCAAGTGTTTTTCATTTGTTGTACCGAAAAAAGTAATATCTAAATTAGCAGTACCTGAACTAAGATTGATAGAGCTTTTCTCTATGGTGTTCAGGAGGTATTTAAAACTTTCTATGGGCCGTTTGAGCAAGTCTGAGAACTCTAACATTCCGCGATTAGCTTCTACTAATTCGCCCTCGGATTGGTAGAACGAAATCGTGTGAAGTACTGTAGGCAGGCTTGAATAGTTCTTGTCGAGTGTTAATTGCTTTTCATGGGCGTCGATTGACATTTGAGGCTCTACGGTGGACAGGCCGACTCGATATTGTTTAGAGAAAAACACTCGCTCCACTTGTATATGTCGAAAAACCTTTGCAAGGTTTCCTCCATATACATTGAGTAGATTTTCAAATATTTGGTGATTTTTTTTAGATAGCCCGCTTTCTAAAATATGTGATGGTAGGTCTATATCTTCGGGTTTGACCCCTTCTTTAGCGCTAAGCCAAGATCTAAGCATCTCTTCGCGGTATGGCATGGGTACTAGAAAAAGTGGGTTTTCTTTGTATTCAGATATCAGTTTTGAAGCAATTTTGTTGTCTTCGAGAAGCGCATAAGATTCTTTATGAGGTTCAGGGTTGTTTTTGTCACTGCCGAAGCCAATAGTGCCAGAGTCACCATGCCCTTGCGGTAATGCTTCGCGATCGGCTGGGAATATCCAGTTAAATCGATAGATGGCACCTTCGCTCTGTTGGCTGTAAATCTGCATCCCATTGGCAATAGTTTCTATGGTAGACGTCTTGGCTGAGCCATTAGGTCCATGCAAGAGTATGAGCTTTAAGCCATGCGCACTTTTGTTGAAACTCTTTAAAATACTGTGGACTTCAGATTGTGCTTGCTCACCGCTAATAATAGGTATTTTTTCTTCTGTGCCAATATCAAACAGCTTAAATCGCTGTGGAATATCGATACCATAGGAGGAGGCTTCTCTGGTTCCAAAGTAATCCATGGTGTCAAGAATATACTTCCATGAATTGCGGATATACTTGCGAGGCTGCTCCTGCACAAGACTAATAAACTGATTGAAAGTAAGAATCACCTTATTTTTTTTGTGCTGTTTTTGATATTCTCTACTGAGCTCTTCAAGCATAGAATGAGATTCGGGCATAAGCCCCCCTAGATAATTTGCCTAATTTTCAGAATTTACGTCTGGCGATTAAATAAATTTTTTAAGATATTCTAAAACTTCATCAGGGGAATTGAAAGGCTTTGTTATTATACCGCTTGCTCCCTTTGCAATAGCTTCTTGGACAATCGGGTCGTTTTTTGAGTTACCAGTCAGCAAGATGATGGGAGTGTCTGGCTGCACTTTTTTTACCAATTCAATAATCTCAAAACCATTGACATTAGGCATATGCATGTCTGATATGACCAAATCATAAGTATTTTCTTTGATTAGTTTTATGGCATTCACAGGGTTTGAGCAAACAGTACACTCGAAGTCATCTTCGAGGTAGTCCGCTAGAATTTCACCTAAGTCAACTTCATCGTCGACGATAAGAATACCAGGTAGGTCAGACATTTCACGCTCTATCAAAGGGTTATCATGTAGTTAAGCGACTTAATAACTCCGGCTCATTGATCTTCCATTGAAGATTTGCTTCGATAGATAAAACATTGTGCCAGTCACCGCTGATGTTGCTTAAAAACATAGTGTCTACTGATATTGTAGTGTAGGCGATAAATTTTTCCAAGTATGGGGAAAAAAATATTCCTTGAGTTTTCATTTATCTTTATCTGAAAGGCATTATATAATCCCGATATAGGTGTCTTTTGGCCTAGTGGTGATATCTTGCTCACTTTGAATGGTTAAGAAAGCCTGATTAATAGATACAGACAGTCAGCCTGTGAATTTGGAGGCAACCGGATTGAAGAAAGTTTTTATTCTGGATACGAATATTCTGTTGAGTGACCCTAACAGTATCTTCAAATTTGAAGAAAACGATGTGGTCATTCCTATTTCGGTGATTGAGGAAATTGATCATTTTAAAAAGGATCAGAGCGAAACAGGTAGAAATGCAAGAGAAGTTTCCCGAATCTTAGATAAATTAAGAAAGCGAGGCACATTATCTACAGGGATTCCACTGTTTGCAGACAAAGCTGATTCTGGTCTCTTGTTCGTATATCTTGGAATCGATATGGAGATTCTTCCTGGGCTTCTCGAAGACAGCACAGATAATCATATTTTAGCAATTGGGCTAACTCTGCAAAAAAAATTCGGTGACGGTCGAAAAGTTTCCATCATTACTAAAGACTCAAACTTGCGGATCAAGTCAGATGCCTTTGGGATCGCATCTGAAGATTTTGAGGCAGATAAGGTAGATATTTCCCATCTCTATACAGGGATTCGTTACCTCAAAGTGGATGCTAGTGTCATTAATGACTTCTATACGGAACGTGAAGTTCGCTTAGATGACCAGTTTCATCCTAATGAGTTTGTTGTTCTTGAGGAGGAAAATGATCCTAGTCAGTACGTGTGTGGAGTATATGACTCGGACCTGTCGGCTATCAAAATGATTGATTCGGGTTCAGATAGTGTCTGGGGTATATACCCTAGGAACTTGGAGCAGACTTTTGGTTTATGTGCGCTTTTAGATGAACGTATTAAATTGGTCACCTTGACTGGAGGAGCTGGCACCGGCAAGACCCTACTTGCGATTGCCTCTGGCCTAGCCAAAACCACCGACGAAGATATTTATCAGAAGTTATTAGTAGCGAGGCCAATCTTTGCTTTGGGTAAGGATTTGGGGTTTCTCCCCGGAGATTTGGAAGAAAAGTTAAACCCTTGGATGCAACCTATCTATGATAGTCTTGATTTTCTGTTAAGTGGAGGCATACCTTCGAGGCAAAAGAGAATTAGCAAAAGTTATCAAGAGCTTATAGATCAAGGCATGCTTGCAGTTGAGCCCCTAACTTATATAAGAGGGCGTTCGCTACCAAATTCATTTTTTGTGGTAGATGAGTCTCAAAATCTTACACCACATGAGATTAAAACCATCTTGACCAGAGCGGGAGAGGGGACAAAAGTTGTATTAACTGGGGACCCTTATCAGATCGATAATCCATACATCGATTCCACTAATAATGGCCTGACTTATGTCATAGAGAGGTTTAAAAACTCCTCTATCGCTTCGCATGTGACTTTTAAACAAGGAGAAAGGAGCGAATTAGCGTCTCTTGCAGCCCGTTATCTATAATCTTGTTCTTCAAGCTTTGAGGATTTGCTTTAGCATGAAATATAGCTTGCAAGATATGAATGGAAAATATACAGCTATTCTGCCCGGACTTTTACAGATCGGGCTTTAAGCTGCTCTATTATGGCTTGGAAAAGATGACTATAATTGCTATTAAGTTTACTGCGAGATAGATAAAAAGACTTATCAAATGATTATGGTCTGTTATATTTTCCGCTACGTTATAAGGTGAGGCTTGGCATACTCTTCTGTTCACAATGTTTGATCAGATGTAAAGACCTGAAGATAGAGAAAATTTTCTTCTTACAACGAGTAAGCCAGCACTTCAGCCGACAACGGTCTTGATGGAGAAGTTTAATCCAGGCTATAAAAAAATTGCATTGTTTGGCATATAAATTGCTTCTTGCATTATAGTTTATTTTTCATTCATTAACTCAGGTGAGAGGAAATTTTTTGGAGATACTTAGTAGAACATCACCCCATAAACTTAGTAAGGTAAGGATTGTAGGAAACGGCGTTAACGAGATCATTCATATCAACGATGCCTTTGGGCGAGCTGAAGATCTCGGGTTAGATTTGGTTTTAGTGAGCGATACGGTGTTACCACCAGTCGTGCGCATTCAGGACTTTAAAAAACTAGAGTACGAAAAAAAGAAAGCCAAAAAAGCTAACAAGCCTAGTTCTTCGCTGAAAGAAATTCAGTTTAAGATTAATATTTCTGACCATGACCTTTCTACAAAAATTAGCAAGATTGATAAGTTTTTGAAAAAGGGTGATAAGGTTAAGATTTCCGTCCGACTAAAAGGTAGGGAGAGAGAAAATCCAGAACGGGCATATGAGCTGCTTAACCGAGTAGGAGAAGCGGTAGATTGCAAGTTTAATTCCGTGCCGGGTCCAATCGCCCTCGCTATATTAGAGCCAGTAAAATTAATCAAGAAGCCAGTTAGTAAAGCTACTGAAGGTTAAAGCTAGGGGGAGAGCAATCAAGCCATAGGTGCTGTATAGCTTGTTCTCCAGTAATTTTTCTCTACTAATAGCACATTCTTCTAAAGCCACGAAAAATTTCCAGTGCATAAACTGCTACTGGCAGGGCTTTTTATTTCCTAAATTCTTCAATATTGATTAGAATTAATTGAACCATTTCTTCAATTCAAGAAGCTTGAGATAACACTTCTGACATTGACGAAGTATAAGAATTCGATTGTAATGGAAACAGACGCACAATTAGATATGATTTTAAAAACTTAGATTGACATGAGATAGCTTCCTTCCTGTTTGCTTTATCCAGCACGGGAATAGGTGTGATTGCTGAGAGCATAAGGGATATTCATCATGAAGAAAACTGCCGAAAATCGCTACCCCCACTCTGCAACTCTGTTTAAGTTTTGCAAGGAAGCTCTGGAAATTCGCTATGAGGGGAATGTCAAAGTAATTGACCAGGACGTAGGTTCTATCTTGGGATATGATCCCGCAGACTGCAGTCATTGGAAAAAAGGCAAAAAAAATATTCATGCTCTCGCAACCTTGCGTAGTATTGCTGACCACCTAAATTTAGATGAACGCCTGCTTATAGAGATTGCCGCAGGCAAGATCGGCTTAGAAGAAGCTATTTTTGAGTACCGAGGATACGGTAGTTTTTCGTTGGATGGGCAACACCTAGAGAATTTGAAAAAAGATTTTTTTAAAAACCCGGGAAAGTGGCAGAAAGATAATAGTCTTAAGTCATTTGAAGAACTGTTTGATATTGATCGTAACAAGGTGGTAGAAGCATCTGAGCAGGTTCTCAGTGCGGGCCACTTTGAAGAAGCCCCTATTTATATTCCGGAAGTCTACCAACTGTACCCTAATCTAGTTTTGGAAAAAAACGAATCTTTAGAAATAAGTTACAAATGTTTTCGTGAGGGAGAAGGAAAATCAGCAAAGCTGTTGATTCAGTACAAAGGGCCAGAGATTAGGCCATATATACGTTTTCTCGTTGCAAAAGAGCTTTTTAAATTCTTAACTGCAAATAAAATAGACTTTGGTGAGCAATTTTCGGGAACTCCTCAAGAAGTACAAGAGATTCAAGCCAACATTTTTGCGGGAAGTCTTTTAATCCCAGGAAATCTACTTAGAAAAGAAGTGGAAAGAGTTGACAGCTCCATTGACCTGGTGATGCAGTTAGCTGAATCTTTCTGGGTATCCAAGGCTCTCATGAATCACAGGCTTAGAGACTATTTGGAATTTTTAAATTAAGCCCAATTATTGGGCTTAACGATCAATTATCTATAGTTAATTTCCTTCTTTTGCCCCCCTTTCAAATCAAGCCGGTACAAGCTTCCTAGTGTAAAAATAAAGAATTCCTAGAGTATGCCGATGTTTGGGGTAAATGTTGTATTGTATTGTCATTATGCGATTAAATGAGGATAAATAAATGGGAGCAGCGTTTAAGTTACGTAATGGATCGCTGTTGATTACAACAGAAGCTCCTGGTGGTATTTATAATTCAGAGCAACTTAAAAAAATTGCATCACTAGCAGATGAAGACTCGGCTATTGTAAAAGTAACTGAGGATCAACGTTTAGCACTATTTGTTGGTGAAGATAAAGCTGATGGGATCGTAGCTGAGCTAAAGACTATAGGTTTAGGTGTTAGGCACTATCAGGATGGGCTACATCAACCAACGACCTGCATTGGAGAGCTGTGTCCAGAATATCAACAGGACGCGCTAGGTAGTGCGCTAAAAATTACTGAAGAAATGAGCCGGCTTAGCGTCGATAATCCACTAAAAATCGGTATAAACGGTTGCGCACAATGCTGCGTACCCTGCCATACTCTCGATATTTCTATTGTCGGTGATGAACAAGGCTATAGAATAAGTATGGGCGGAAAAAACAGCCAGATCCCAGAGATGGCTACTTTTATGGCTGAGGGTGTTCCCGAAGCGAAACTACCTACCATGATCCATAATATCGTTCAGCTATATCAGGATTCAGCAGAAGAGGCTGAGTCTCTTCAGGATGTCATGGATCGAGTTGGTGTCTCAAAGTTTGCCGAAGTTTTAGCTCCTTATAGTCAAGATGCTGCTGGTGGGGATGACTTGTTTGGTGATTCGAATTCCCTTGAGCAGCCATTAGATTCTGAGAACCAGGTGGAGCAAGAGGATAATCTGGAAATGGAACTTCCGGATGAGGGTGAGCAGGGTCTGGTTTCGGAAAATATCGAGGGAGAAGATTTTTCAGATCTAGAAGAAGTTGATGATTTTGATCAAGGAACTTTAGAAGAAGATTCTGAAGACGAAATCAGTTCCTCAGAAGAGGTGACAGATCAATTTATCGATGATGGAGTGGATAGCGATTTTGTAGACAGTGATGAGTTGGAGTTGGATACAGAGCTTGAAGAAGGTCAAGATGAAACGTTGAGTGATGAAATAGAAGCAATTGAAGAAGACGAATTTGCTGATGTTGATGAAAGTCAACTAGATTCAGACATAGATGTAGAAGAAAGGTTAGCAGCAGCAGAGTCCGAAGGAGAAAGAATAGAGCAAGAAGAGGAGTTACAACAATTGGACTCTATGGCTGATGACGAAGATTTAGAGCTGTCAGACTTTGAGGCTGGAGATGCAGATTTAGAAATTGGAGACGAGGAACTTGATCAATCTAGTAATGATGGGCTGGAAGTAATTCAGCCAGTCACTGGAGAAGATAGTGAGCTTGATGGTGACTTGGTTATTGGCACTGAAGAGCATGAATCCTCAGAATCAGTAATACCCCCAGCTGAAGATATAGGCGAATCTGAAAACGAGGATCTCGACGATGATGATGACCTCGAGCTTAGCGAAATTTCAGAAGAAGATCTAGACGATCTTGATGATGAAATAGAAGATGACTTGGAAGATGAAGAAGTTTTGTCTTTGTCGGGTGAGGAGCAGATTCCATCAGATCTAGAGGAAGATCTTCTAGAGACTTCAGACATTGAGGAAGACGAAAACCTTATGTTTGATGCTTCTGATGAAGATTTGCAAGAAATAGATTCTAAAGAAGCTGATGAAATGGAACAGAGAATAAATGATGATATCAGGGACTCACAAGCTATTCATGAGCCAGATACCAATGAACAGGATAGGAATGCAGTTCTTAGGAAAGTAGAGGGAGAAGGTGCAAGCCTAGGGGAAAATATAGAGGAGCAAAAAACGTTATCACCTTTAAGGGACATTAGAACAGCTAAGTCTCAAGCTGGTCAGTTTCAATTTGAAGGTTTTGATGTGAAAGAAAATGGAGATTTTATAATTACTTTCACCTCAGGTGCTCAGTTCCAATTCAATTATGACTTGATAAAAGATGGACCAAGAAAGATTAAACTCGGTTCACAGTCAATTTCAATAGGCCTAGATTCATCAATGATCTTTTTTGAATTTGACGACGGTTTGAAAATGAACCTTCCTTTGAATGCGGCATAAGAAAACTACAAGCTATTTATCACCTTTATCATTTTCATTCAATTGATTCCAGGTAGGCAAGCTCTTCAATGGGGTGCTAACATACCAGTAAGCCACGATGCCTGCTAAAAACAGGATCGAGGAAATGATCGATATAAAAATAACCATCATATCTCCAGGAATTACTAAAAAACTCTATCCACTTTAGTTACAAGAAAAAGGCATAAAAATCAATGAATATCTCTTTTTGAACTGGGTCGTCTGTTATGAAAGTTAAGTTTCCATGAACACTTCCAGAGTCTTTGGTTAGATTCTGTAAGGTCAACTCAATTTCTTGTCCATTACTATTAGCCTTGCTGGTTTTCCATGAAATAATATTTTCAGTTTCTTTGATTTCCATACCATTTAGATGTAAGTTAGCAGAGCCATTTTTAATAGCAAAAGAACTTATTGAGTTTAATTTTATCAGACGCTTGGAGATTTTATTTTTTCTTACAGCTCCAAATTCTATATACTCTGGTTTAAGGTTGATTGGTCCCTCTATAAATGCCCGAACTATTAGCTTAAATTCGGGTAGTGATTTGCTATTGGTGTGAATGATAATCTGATCTTTTAGAAATCCTATCTTTTCTCGTTTCTTTAGAATGACATTTAGTTTCCAATCGTTTTTTATCTTTTCGTAGTCGATTTGATAGTTGGACTCATCATAACTAATTTTTGAAATTAGCAATGGAAAATCTTTGATTGGTGAAATGACTAGAACTTCTGATTTGTCTGTACCTGTAGATATATTGCCAAAATCTAATACAGGTTTACTAACTAGATAGTCTGCTACAATTCTTGCTTTTAAGCTCAAAGTTCTATTTGGGCTTAATTTTTCATTGGTCATAACTGTAACAGCCTTGTGGGTTAGCCCAATGAAAGAGCTAGTGTCAAATTTTATATCAATGTATCCATGCTCACCTTTAGGATAAGGTTTATCAAATGCAGATTCAATCGCTGTGCATCCACATGTCGCATGGATTCCCAATATTCTAAGTGGCCCTTCTCCCTCATTTTTAAAATGGAAGCGGTATTTTAGTATTTGGCCCTGGGCTACTTTACCGAAGTCAACACTCTGGTTAAGAAACTTAATCCTACCGGAGCTAGCACTTTTAGTGGGTACCACTGCCTTTAGCTCATATGAAAGAAAGGTAAAAATCAAAATTGTCAGAATGGTAGATACTGATTTTCTAGGGACTTGATTCATTATTGCATCCTTTGAGTCTATTGCATTAGGGATATTTTAACACTTCTTTTTCTCAAGAGTCTGCCTGCAATTCCGACAAGAATCTTAGAGAGTTTAATCGGTCTGAGCTACGGATTGGTCTCTATTTCGGATTTTTAATTATAAGGCCTTTTGGTTCTCCTGACTCGATATAAGGAAACTCTAATGTCAAAAAACAAAAGTCAATTAAATAAAGAACTTGTCAAATATTACAGCCACTTATTAATCAACAAGACCAAAAGGGCTGGATTTTCCTTCATATTTATAGCAGTTTATGTGGTCATGGTTATGGTGATCGCTAATCATGTGATAGAGCAAGACAAGTCTTGGGTTTACACAGCAATTCCAGTGGTTTTGCTAGGAATTCCCTTGATGCTATACCCACCAGTCGAACAGTGGGTTTACAAACCTTGGCAAGCTAAAGCTCAGAAATATGAGCGTCATTACCGGGATTAGCTTTTTGATATGATGGGGTATAGATTTATAGGTATTTGGCTGTTGCTGAGCATTTATGCTTGTGTTCATCAGCCTGAAATAGAATCGAGCTTCTCTAGCCATTGGCCAACTCTAAAGCAGCAAGTAATTTCAGATGATTTGGAATTGGATGTGTTCTTCTCACAAGGTCCATTTTCTTTCAAGAAGTTCATCGATTTTAGTATCACAATATCCCCAAAGCATAAAATAAACACCGACTTCTTTCGAACTAGTAATCGGTTTAACCCAGCTTTAGCAATCATTGTACATGGAAATGGCTATAATAAGCTAGCTCACAGAGTTCAAGCTGAGAGGATAGCCTCTTGGGGGTTTCATTGCCTAGTTTTGAACCTCCCTAACCGCAACCAATGGTTACAAAACGGTAAAAAAATTAGAAGGCTGGTTTCACTTATTAAATCTTATCCGCGTCTACTGGCAAAACGTTTTAATCAAGAGAAAATTTATTTGATTGGTCACTCATTCGGAGGTTCTGCTTCCGTTTTAGCAACTGGTTTTGGTGCTCCTGTGCGTGGACTCATACTCCTAGATCCAGCTATGGTTCATAGCTCAGTAAAAGAGGCTCTTAAAAATATATCTGCGCCATCAGTTTTATTGGGAGCTGACAAGAGTGTTTTTAAGTCCAAGAAAAGGTCGCAGTTTTTTCATCTTATTGGTGGACCTATTGCTGAGGTTAGTCTCATCGGTGCTACTCATACTGATGCTCAATATCCAAGTATTCACAAAGTACATTGGGGTTTTGACTTGGTAGGCAATGAGTTGATTCAAAAAAGGTTCTTAGGTGCGGTACTAGCTAGTTTATTCAGCTTATCAAGTTCTGACAGACTAGAATTTGTCTGGCATCTTTTCAGAAAAGAAATAAAACGAGGGCATATGAAGAAGGCTAGAGTCAAGTTTGTGCCTGATCGAGTGCATGTATCTCTTAAAAAGCTTCGAGACTAAGAATATAAGTAAATCATTATAAAATGGAATCTTTTTGTAAGGAGCTTGGAATGTCAATATCATGTTCCCATTGGCACTCTACTCTCAATCTGGAATAGGCAGGTGAAAGGATCCAAGCTTCCAAGTCCCAAATAAGAAAAATTGGGGCACGCATTTTTTGCAGGGAATATATTGCAAGATGATGGCTTTGGTGAATAAGTGTTGCTAGCCGTACAACAAAACATGACAATGCTCTGAAACTCTGCTCATCACTCATTTTCTGGCTGATATGGCTTAGGTCCTGCCAAGCACTTTTTTGCTCAGCATCTAGAGTTTTGATCCATTTGCCGAGGCTATGCTCTTTCGCAAAAGGTTGCCATCCTTGGGAGGGTTTTGGTTTTAGGTCTTTTATTGCCTGACTTATATTGGATAATCTCCACTTCCAGCTTGCCATTCCCATACGATGGCAAATTGTCGCAACTAAGTGATTCCATGGGTTAGGAAGTACAATTTCACCAAATGCAGGGGTTGCAAAACCTTTATTTCCTGGTTGGCCTATGAAACTATAATCCCTTTTTGGTGTAGCAAACCATTTCGTTGATTCTAAAGCCTGACTAATTTTATTACTTTCTTTTAGACGAAAATGACTGAAGTTAAATTTATCGATCTGAATCATTTTATCTACTTGTGCTAAGAGTATGGGAACCTGAACTCCAAGTTTTACGCACGCCCAAATAAGTCGTACTTCATTAGTTTCAAAACCAATTAGGCATTGGTCTATTTGCTTTGGGCTAGGTTTAATAAAAGGATATTGTTTTTTATGTTCACCCGAGATTTCCCAAGCAAGCCTAATAGGTTCCGGAATGGAACATCGGTTTGTTAAGATGCTAATGGTTCTCCAGGCGAGGTCACTTCGGTTTCGTTTTATGCTGAGATGCCAAAGACGTTCAAGTTCTTTATTAGTGAAATGGTTACAGGAGCACTTGTTTTTTAAGATGCATAGCAGTTCCAATTCGTTTGCTTGCTTTTCCTGTGCTAAACGTTGAAACTCAGATATAGTGTACCAAGGTGGCCGGGTGTAAGAAGCTTTTAGGTATTCTGCGATTTCTTCGCAGCTAAGGGTTAGAGGATCTTTGCAGGCTAGGGCTAGCGTTAACAACCTTGATTTTTTCGTTGGTGTTAAATCCTGGTTTTTATCTAGTATCCCAAAAAGCCACTCCCAGACAGTAGACCATAATTGAAATCCTTGTAGTTTGTGAGTTTGAGTATCTTGGATATTCAATAACTCGCGTCTCGCCTCAAAAAGTACCTCTTCATTAAACTCTGATAATGTGCATAGGAAATAATGTACCTTTGCAATAGCAATTAAGGGTTTGAGTTCGGTTGTTTGTCCGGTGTACTGAACTAGAGGACGCCATAGCCCTAGGTCTAGCTCTTGGGGTTTTAGTAAATAGGTATGGTCAATGAAAACCTTAGTTAGATTTGGTAGCTGTTTAATAAGGTCTACATAGCGGATTAGTAGGGTGCTTAGTTGTTCCCATGCCACTCCTTCTTCAGGTAGCCAGTCTAGTGGCTTAGCAAGCAAAGCATTTACTGATAATAGATCTTTAGCTGGAGGTGGCTCAGGTGAATTTAATTGCTCAAGGAAGCTTTCAAATAAATTTATCTTTACTTGCCAATTTTTTGCTTGGGAGAGACGAGAATAAAAGGAACTATCTTTGAAAAAATCTTCATGGGTGCCTAGGCCATGTAACAGTTTCAGGCATTCTTTATATTCACTTGCCTTAGGAGGGATGGTTTGAATTAACTGGCTTGCTTCTTCGATTCTTCCTAGTTGAATAGCTTGTCGGGCTGCTAAAAAATGAACACTAGAAAGAGAAACTCCAATCTGTTTGCCGATTTCTTTGATACCTTTCTCAATTGCTATTTGATGAGACCTAAAGAACAACCAACATAAACTCGCTTGTCTTTGTTTGTTTAGGAAGATGAAAAGAAGTAGTTTTTCGAAATTGTGTAACCAGTCTCGGTGTTGGTTGTCACCCAGGTAAAGCCAAATCTTAGCTTCCTTTTGGTGGCTCCACATATGACATAGCAACTGTGCTCTGACAGCGGGGTGAATTTTTTGGTATATGTTTCGGGTGTCTGAGTCTAAAAGTTTTTCGAGAACAGCACATGATTCTTTTAGTCCACCATATAGAAAGGCTATTTCAATTAGGTTTGCACCTGTTTTTCCAGTGGGATGACAACGAAACAACTGCCAGGCTCGAGCTGCAATCGATTGCCAACTAGCATTACTCTTTATAAGCTTTCTAAGCTCTAGCTCGACTTGTTCGCGAGATTTTTTCTCCTTGATTTTGCCTGGTGTATCTGAGGGCAATTCAGATTTCTGGCTGGGTAGGTAGTCGCCGAGCTTATTAAGAAGTTCGTTTTTCATATAATCTAAGATTGAAGGAGATAGTTCTAAAGAGCTTGCTTCTCGATAGGCTCTTATCCACTTCAAGGATTCGCTCAGGGAGGATTGCTTGTCTTCCATAGCAGTCTTTCTTGGTATATATGGCTATCAAATTGTATTAATTGAGCTTTGAACTTTTATTTTAGCATATGTTAGGATCGTAAATGGTCTTAGATTCGGAGTGAGCACTTAGGTTTTTATTCTACGTTTTCTGAAAAAATCCTTAAGCAATTGGGCGCAATCTTCTGCAAGTTCATGTTGATTTACAGGAAAATTATGATTGAGCCTTTGATCTTTATGAACTTCATAAAGACTACCTAAAGCACCAGCCTTTGGGTCCTTTGCTCCAATTGTCACTTCTTTGAATCGTGCTTGGTAAATTGCTCCAGCACACATCAAGCAAGGCTCAAGAGTTACAAAAAGGTGGCAGTTGTTAAGCCTCCATGAGCCTAAATACTTACAGGCTTGTTCTATGGCAATCATTTCAGCGTGACTAGAGACTAGTTGACTAGATTCCTTAGTGTTATAGCCCTGCCCAATGATTTTAGAGTCGTAAACTACTACGGCGCCTACTGGGACTTCACCTTGTTTACTGGCCTGATGTGCCAATTGTATAGCTTTTTCCATAGGTTCAATCAATTGTGCGCTCTCTTATGATATTTGGCTTCTTCTCCAAATGGGGGGTGCTAGAAGGGAGGTGCTTGGTAAAATGTTTTGCGATGTTTCCTAGTCGCCTTAAACCAAAATGCTTCATAATTTCCTCTGGAGTTCTTCCTAAAAGGATTTGGTAGTGGATCGCATAGTGACGTAAAAGTTCGGAGTTGAGCTTTTTTATTTGAGCTAGATCACCTAATTCATACAGCATAAACTTCAATCCGTGCCTTGAGATCTTTTCCTCAGGGTTTTCGCTATCGCGGCCTTTAAAAGCAATAAACATCCTTTTGTAGAGGTGGGGGAAGGAGTTTGCTGGGAAGCAAGCCTTAAGCTGGCTTTGATAGCTACAAAGCCACTTGGTGCTTTCACTACAAGTTCCTAAAATTCTAGAGCGATTTCCAACAATTCGCAAAGATGCTAAGCCTTGATTGGCAAGAAAATCATTCCATGTAAGGTTGATAATTTCGCTCAATTTCAGACCTTCAAAAGATAAAAGTGAGAGCAAAGCAGCATCACGCTTACTCTTTAGTTGGCTAGTCTGAGAATTTGCGATTGCAATGAGGTTCAATATATCAATGTGTTCAACTTCTCCTCGTAATTCTTCATCGCGGGCGGGTAAGGGAATATCTTCAAACGGGTTAGTACCTAGGTCTTTCTCTTCCAAAAGAAAGCGAATAAATTGCTTGATACCAATCATTGCACGTCTGATGGAATTGATCTTTACGTTTTGGTGCCATAGATGCTGTTGATATGAAATGAGTGAGGCAGGCTCTAAGTTGATAAAGGTTATGCGGTGAGTGCCTAGAAACTTCAGAAAACTCTTAGCGTCTCTCGAATAAGACTCAATTGTAGCCAGCTGCTTGCCCTTCGACTTCAAATAACTTGAAAACTCTTCGAGCGTTGATTCACTTGAATCCATGAATAGACCCTATTCAGTGTATGGTATGATCGAGACTAAGTTAACCTATGGTTAAACAGTTGCAAATCTAAAAACCCAAACCTATGCATAGGAGCCCATGGTTATGAGCATGCAACAGTGGCTAGAACAACGATGGATTATCCTACTACTAAGTTCGTTCCTAGTCTCTTTTAAAATGCCTCAGTATTATAGCATTATGAGGGGTCCTACGAAACTTACCGAAGAACTAGACTATTTTATTGTAGAGCATAATGGAGAAAACAAAATATTAAAAAATAAACAGATCTTAAGTTATGTTCGTGGTGATGAGCTTAAAATTAAAGCAGCCAAATTACGAGCGGGTGAGCATAAACCTACCGAGGTCAATTTAGTTGGTTTTAGGCATCCCATAAAACCAGGAAATCGCAATGATTTGGGCTTCTTGATAGATACTTCAAAAACTCTTGATAAGAAACAATGGGCAGTTGATGAAGCTGGCGAGGTTTTTTTTATTGCCGCAGCTAGTAAAAAGCTCTTACACGGTTATGCTTACCTCAGGAGGTTGGAACCTGCTTTGAGTTATGTGGATATCCAGGTGAACAATCAACAACGAGTAATGCGTGAAGGTGAAACCATTAAATTAAGAGCGGCAGACCTCTTTAAGGTGGGAAGGGTTGTAACAAATATCAAGAATTTAGATCATATTACCTTTCAAGTTGTTGAGCTTGGTAAAGTTAAGCGTGCTTCACCTCAGTCGCTAGAGTATTATGAAATTAGGTTTAAACACCGGTCTCATGTTTTCGCAAAAATTCCTTTACATGTAGAAATAAAGTGAAGAATTTACTTAAGTCATCATCACAAGAAGAACGTAAAAGAATGCTGGAAGTGGTCGCTGTTTTTTTTGCAGCGGCACTTCTTCTAGCCTTGTCACGTCTAGAAACGCGCCTATTTTCTTTAAGTGAGACTTTATCTGAAAACCGTGAGTTTTTCACCACACTTGCATATTTTGCTCTAATCAATATTAACGTTATCCTGATTTTATTTCTAAGCTTTCTTATTTTTAGAAATGTTACTAGGCTGATTGTTGAGCGACGAAGAGGAGTTGTTGGCTCTAAGTTGCGGACAAAGCTTGTTTTTTCTTTGGTTTTCTTTGCTCTTGCTCCAACGATACTCCTATTTTATGTTTCAATGAAGTTTGTCACTACCAGCTTTGAAACATGGTTCTCAGAAAAAGTTAAAATAACCATGCAGGATACAAGGGAGGCTGGCTCTTTAATTTACAAGCAAGATCAAAAGCGTCTTCAGAGTCTTGCTAGGATAGCACTTCAGCGAGTCCACATCGATCAGGATATTGACCTTTTATGGGATGAATCACCTTACATTGATCCATCAAACTTGGTGGGTTTTGACAAGGAATATGGACTCAATGCGGTAAAAGTATATGACGTCGCAGGAACTCAAATATGGAATTCAAAGCGAGGATTTGGCTCCGAGGTACCCGAAAAGCATGATAGGTATGTTTTCGAATCAATAAGATTGTTTTTGACCAAGCCTGAATTAGGCGATCATAGTACGGTTGTGGGTGAAGAAAGTCAGGACGTGGTAAAGGGAGCAGCACCCTTAAGAGACCCATATTCCAACCGACTTTTAGGCTTGGTACTTACTGAAGTAAGGTTTGAAACTCGTATCTTAAAAAGCATTGAAAAAATTATCTCAGATTTTGGAAATTTAAAACCAGGGGCTCAGCTGATCAGACTTAGCTATATGATTTTGATGATCGTAATTACGCTCCTTATTGTCTTTTCAGCGATTTGGATGGGATTTTACGTGGCTCGAGCTATAACCGGTCCATTGCAAAGCCTTGCCGGAGCGACTCGTGAAGTGGCTCTAGGCAACTATGATGTAACTTTGAAGGCAAAAACAGACGATGAGACAGGGCAGCTTGTTCAAGCTTTTAATCATATGACTAAGGATTTACGAGAGCATCAAAAAAACACCTTAGAAGCTCAGTTTTTTTTACAAAAGAGCAATGAGGAGCTTGAGCAGAGACGTCAGTATATGGAAATTGTGCTTAAGCATATTACAGCTGGAGTCATTTCCTTAGATTCTCAAAAAAAAGTTACCTCGGTTAATGCTGCAGCCGAACGTTTGCTAAGGATAAATGGAAAACAACTAAATGGTGTTAGCCTAAAAAAAGGCTTTTCAGGTTCATTGTATGAAGTTTTTTGGGTGCCGATCTTAGAGGGTTTGAGCAATCGGACCAGTTTTAGGTTGCAAAATGATCTATGTCAATATGGTTATGATGTAAATTTGATCATCAATGCTAGCAGAATTTATGATGAGGATATAGAAATGGGGATTGTAGTCGTATTCGATGATGCCCAAGAACAAGTCCGCGCTCAAAGGGTTGCTGCATGGAGAGAAGTCGCAAGAAGAATTGCCCACGAAATTAAAAACCCGATTACACCTATTAAGTTAAGTGCACAAAGGCTCTTGAGGAAGTTTCACAATAAGTTTAAGGCTGAAGATTACGAAATATTTGGTGACTGTATCGAAACCATTATTACTCAAGTCGATTCATTGAGAGATCTTGTTAATGAGTTTTCAAAGTTTTCACGAATGCCGCGTATTCAGCCAAGAGCGGCTAAGATAAATCCAATTCTAGAAGATGTAGCAAAGTTTTTTAGCGTAAGCTATCCTGAAATATCTATAAATTATAATAGGGTACAGGATACACCAAGTATTCTCATAGACAAGGAGCAGCTAAATAGGGCATTTGTTAATATTTTTACAAACGCTCTAGCTTCTTTTGAAGAAGGCAGAAAGGGCCAGATAAATCTTTCTTGCTACTATCTTAAGGATCTACAAACCGTTAGAGTTGAAATAGCTGACAATGGCTGTGGGATACCCAAGGAACTTCACGATCGGGTACTAGAACCGTATTTTTCTACTAAGGATGAAGGCACAGGCTTGGGGCTTGCCATTGTAAATCAGATAGTCAGCGATCACGGTGGTTACCTGCGTATATTGGCAAATCAACCATTTGGAACCATGATTATCATCGAACTGCCTGTAAGAAAAGGCGAAGAGAGTAATAGAGTATAAGTTAGGTGAAAATATGGGACAAAGGCAGAATCAGGCAAAGCCATTAGCACTTATCATTGACGATGAAAGAAGTATTTGCTCCACACTTGCGGGAGTTTTTTCAGACGAGGGCTGGAAGAGTCTAACTGCTTCCTCAGGTAGAGAAGGTATTAATTACTATAAAAATAATCATGTAGATTTGGTTCTTCTCGATGTTTGGATGAAAGGTCTGGATGGAATCCAGACACTGCAAAAGCTGAAAGAGATCAAGGGTGAAGTACCAATTGTCATCATGAGCGGACATGGAACTATTGAGACTGCGGTTAAGGCAACTAAGTTGGGTGCTTTCGATTTTCTGGAAAAACCCTTGTCTCTTGAAAAGCTAATACCCATGATTGAACATGCTGCTAAGCTCCAAAGTTTGAGAGAGCATGGCAATAACCTCCGAGATCATTCCTATGAGTTGATTGGCGAATCTGAGTCGATTGGAGCAATTCATCGCAAAATTAAGGTTGTAGCACCTCGAAATAGCTGGGTGTTAATTACCGGTGAAAACGGAACTGGCAAGGAAGTTGTTGCAAGGAATATTCATCTTCAGAGCACAAGAGGTGACAAGTCATTCGTAGCAGTAAATTGTGCTGCTATACCAGAAGAGCTAATCGAAAGTGAACTCTTCGGCCATGCTAAAGGGGCATTTACCAATGCATTAAGTTCCAAAAAAGGAAAGTTTGAACTTGCTCACCAAGGAACCTTATTTCTTGATGAGATTGGTGATATGTCACTAAAGACTCAGGCTAAAGTGCTTAGAATTCTGCAAGAACAAAACTTTGAACGACTTGGTGACACGCAGACTATTGAAGTGGATGTTAGAGTAATTGCTGCAACAAATAAGGATTTGCAGGAGGAGATTAGGATTGGGCGTTTCCGAGAAGATCTCTTTTATCGCTTGAATGTGATTCCCATTCACCTTACATCCTTGCGAGAGAGGGGGAAGGACATACTCGTTCTTGCCAACTTTTTTCTTGAACAACTTAGCCTAGAGTTAGGAGAGCCTGCTAAATTTTTTACCTCAGATGCAGAAAATAACCTCGTTCGTTATCACTGGCCTGGCAATGTGCGTGAGCTTCGAAACCTGGTTGAGCGACTGAGTATTTTAGTTACTACTCGAGGAATAGAAGCTGAAGATTTGCCCGAATATATCAAGGAATGTAAGGCAGATTCAGAAAATTTAAATGAATTAAATTCTTCCGCCACTCTTAAAGAGGCTAGGAGTCATTTCGAAAAATCTTTTATCATTGAAAAGCTAGAAGAGCATGGGTGGAACATATCAAAAACTGCCGAAGCAATTGGGGTAGAACGCAGTAACTTGCATCGAAAACTCCGAAATTTCGGTATCGACCTAAAAAGATTGAAAATTTGAGAGCCTGGGAGGGACTACATGAATGAAGACGTTAAAATTAGTCGCAATGGCCATCAGCTAATTATTGACGGCATAGAAAACGAAAAAAATGGTGAAGAGGAATGGACTGCTTTCCCCTTTAGTCGAAACAAAATTCTGTTGTCACATGAAGGAAATCAACTTCCTGAAATGCATTATAAAAATGGTTTTGGTTGGTTGGCTGTAGAAACTTTCGCTGACATTTTGCGAGGCTATGTTTCGCAGAAATGGACTGGGATGGTTGCTGTCGATACGGCTTTAGGCCTTAAGATGATTTATTTGGCTCAAGGAGAAATGGTTTTTGCGAGGTCTAACCTTGTTGATGATCGCTTGGGTGAAGTTATTTATCGTGATGGTGACCTCTCATTGGAAGAACTTACGACTAGCACAGCACAAGTCACTCGAGAACGTAAATTTGGTCAAATCTTGGTTTCAACCGGCTTGTTTGACCACCTCAAACTTTGGCATTCGCTTAAAGCGCAGGTTTTGCAAATCGTTAGATCAATTTTCATGGAGTCATTTATAAGTGTTGGTTTCTATCCAAATTATCTTCCTCCTTCAGAAGTGCATTTTGAAGAGGGTAGTTTAGGATTCTTAGATAAGTGTTTAGGTTTTGGAAGCATGTATCGCGGGTTTGAGAAGAGGCTTAGTGCAAGTTGTACTGTTTCTTTGCTCGATGAACGATCAGGCTTTAGTATTTATCCTCAAGGGACATTTTTGGGTGATGTTTTGCGCTTTGCTCATGAATGCAATGATCTTGGTAGTTTAATTAGAAAGTCAAAGGTTCAGCCTTTGTACACATTATCTGCGCTAATGCTGCTAGCAAATGAGGGTTTCTGTGAAATAGGCTTTATGAAGCGATTTAAGTTGCCGGGTGGGGTTTATCACATTCTCCCCCTTAAGAGTAAAATCAATATGTATGAGTTTTTGATCCAAGAGCAACGTCAGCTTTTTGAATTTGAAGGCTTAGATTATCCTGTTCAAGAGTTAAGGTCCATGGTTTATCAACTTAATGAGGAAGACTGTCCTGTTGTTTTCTTAGATGATTATGGATTTTTACATACAGAGTCCTTGCACCATATTTTTAATCAGTGCATAACGGTTGCGACACGAACTCAGATTTTTGAGTCGGATGTAGATAGTCTGATGCGTTTTTCAATGCAAATTGCTTCCGATCGTTTGAGTTATGACGGCGCCAAAAAAATAAAAAGTGTGTACAAGGACTTTATTCGCAAATGATCCAACGCTCAAAATCCAAGCGGTTTGACAACAAACGGCCTTCCCGAAGCAAAGATGTTAACAATACCCAAACAAATATTTTTAAAATCGATAGTTTGTCAGCTTTAGTGGACTACGTCAAACATAAGCCTGCAGCAATCATTAAGGTGCATTGCCTACCTAAGCATAAGCATAAGATTGAAAAACTTTGTCCTGAAATCTTAGATAGGGTTGAATATGCTGATAACATAGCTGATTCTAATTCAGAACTTAGTTTTAGCGCTGATGTTAGTATTATCCCTCTTCAGGAAGCCGATCTTAAAGAGCGTGTTGCAAACCGGCAAACTGATGTCATATTGGCCTTGGACCATATTACTGATCCGAGGAATTTGGGTGCGTTAGCTAGAACCTGTGCTTTTTTCGGAGTTGAAGAAATTCTAATCGCTAAGAATCGACAGGTCAAACTTACCGATGCATCAGTAGCTACGTCGCAAGGAGCTTTTGCCCTAACAAACCTGGTTATGATTACTAATTTAGTGAGGTCGCTGGAATCACTCAAGAGTCAAGGGTATTGGATTATTGGTTGTGAAGTGGGTGGTGAGTGTTTGGAAACTATTCAAGCTAAATATGAAAAAGTTGTTTTAGTTTTAGGTGCTGAAGATAAGGGTTTATCGCCCCTAGTTAGAAAAACTTGCGATTTATTTGTTGGAATCGAAGGCAGTCAACATTGTCTGGATTCTCTTAATGTTAGTGTGGCGGGAGGGATTTTGCTCCGCGCTTTCCATTTTGGTCAAAAAAGTAAAATAAAGATGAAGAACCCTTGACCTTTTTCGGAAGCTAATATAGTTAGTTGTTCCATATCTGATAGGTATCAAAAAATTTGATCCTTGCAAGATAGTTGCTGGCTTAGCTCAGTTGGTAGAGCAGCTGATTTGTAATCAGCAGGTCGTAGGTTCGACTCCTATAGCCAGCTCCAATGGAGGGGTGCCCGAGTGGTCAAAGGGGGCGGGCTGTAAACCCGCTGACTTCGGTCTACATAGGTTCGAAACCTATCCCCTCCACCATACATTAAGCGGGAGTAGCTCAGCTGGCTAGAGCATTAGCCTTCCAAGCTAAGGGTCGCGGGTTCGAATCCCGTCTCCCGCTCCATTTTTAAATGCGAACCATTGTGATCTAAGGATGATAGGTGGTTTGCTTTTTTAGGTTTAAGAGTTGGCCCGGGTAGCTCAGGGGTAGAGCGCGTCCTTGGTAAGGACGAGGTCAGCGGTTCAAATCCGCTTTCGGGCTCCATCTATATGTAAGTTCGTATATAATACGGGATATAATAAAGGCACCTTGAGTGCGAATGTGTTGGCGGTGATCGTTAATTGCCGTTAACTTGGAGGAGCAAATGTCAAAAGAAAAGTTTGAACGGACCAAGCCTCACGTTAACGTTGGAACGATTGGTCACGTCGATCACGGAAAAACCACTTTAACCGCAGCAATTACCAAGGTTATGGCTTTGGCTAACGGTGGCGAAGCTAAAGCCTTTGATGAAATTGATAAGGCTCCCGAAGAAAAAGCTCGTGGTATCACCATTTCAACTGCGCACGTTGAGTATGAGTCTCCGGACCGTCACTATGCTCACGTTGACTGCCCAGGTCACGCTGACTACGTTAAAAACATGATAACTGGTGCGGCTCAGATGGATGGTGCCATCCTAGTTGTGAGTGCTTCTGATGGCCCTATGCCTCAGACTCGTGAGCACATTCTTTTGGCGCGTCAGGTTGGTGTTCCTAAGATTGTAGTTTTCCTTAACAAGTGTGACATGGTTGACGATGAAGAGCTTCTTGACTTAGTTGAGATGGAAGTCCGCGATCTTCTTAATCAATACCAATTTCCTGGGGATGATACTCCAATTATCCGTGGATCTGCTTTGAATGCTTTGAATGCTTCCAGTGCTGATGATGATTGGGCAAAGAAAGTCATTGAGCTGATTAGCAATTGTGATACTGAGATCCCTGTTCCTGAGCGTGCTATTGACAAGCCGTTTATTATGCCAATTGAAGACGTTTTCTCGATCTCTGGTCGTGGTACTGTTGTAACAGGTCGTATTGAAGCTGGTATTGTTAAGGTTGGTGAGGAAGTTGAGATCGTTGGTATTAAGGACACTACCAAGACCACTTGTACTGGTGTTGAAATGTTCCGTAAACTCCTCGATCAGGGTCAAGCTGGCGACAACGTAGGTGTTCTTTTGCGTGGTGTAAAACGTGAGGATGTACTACGTGGTCAGGTTCTTTCTAAGCCTGGCTCTATCAAGCCACATACTAAGTTTAAGGCTAAGGTTTATATCCTAACTAAAGAGGAAGGTGGACGTCATACCCCATTCTTTAAAGGTTACAGACCTCAGTTTTACTTCAGGACAACTGATGTAACAGGGGCTGTTAAACTACCTGACAATGTTGAAATGGTTATGCCTGGCGATAACATTGATATGGAAGTTGAATTGATCTGCCCGATCGCTATGACCGAGGAACTGCGCTTCGCGATTCGTGAAGGTGGCCGTACTGTTGGTGCTGGTGTTGTGGCTTCGATTGTTGAATAATTTGAGAATTAGAAGAAGTTTTCTTGATTGAAAGCCTCTTCTTTTTTAATATTCATTAGCTTATTGTAGGCGAGTAGTTCCAATGGTAGAACGGCGGATTCCAAATCCGCATGCTGGGGGTTCGAATCCCTCCTCGCCTGCACTGTTTGTTTTACAGACATGCCTATTAGTCTTCACATATAGAGGTCAGCGTGACTAAAGATGATGCTACCTGGTTGAATATTTGCTATATTGTATTCGCAATGATCGTTGCTTATATTGTCTATAAAGCTTCTGAAACTGTCGGTTTGCAGTTGGGATTAGCGGAGAGGTACGATGAGTGGTTTCCGTTTGCAAGTAGGCTGTGTTCTATAGTTATAGGTGGAGGAGCCGCTCTCTGGTTGCGTTCTGATGAAGACAGGCGTGAATACCATGTCTCAGCAATTGGAGAGATACGCAAGGTTACTTGGCCTAGTGTTCCCGATACCAAGCGGATGACTATAGTCGTTGTTGTGGTCGTAGCAATTTTTTCCGTTATATTATCTTTGTTTGATATAGCGTGGTCCAAAATTTTACAAGAGATTTTACCGTAGGCTCATTTGGTGTCCTGCGGGTGTTTTTTATTTGATAAGAATAGTGTGGCGTTTCTTAGGGCCGCGTTGAGGTGATTTGATGGAAGCTTCAGAATCAGAGCAAGAAGAGCAAGAATTAAAACAAAGTGTGGAGGCTTCCGCTGAAGATCACCAGGATGAAGGCTTAGATAAAAGTCAGGAAAGTGCCGTTGATGTAGCCTCTGAAAGCGTTAACGAAGAAGTTGATGCCCCATCGGAGAATGGAGGGGTTCAGCTAACTCAGGAAGGTGATCTTACTGAGGAAAAACGAAAGCTTATTACAGATCCACGTTATCGCTGGTACATAGTAAACACCTATTCTGGATCCGAAGAGACCGTGAGGATTGCTTTACAAGAGCGTATTGCTCGCGCAGGCCTTGAGGATAACTTCGGCGAAATATTCGTTCCAAAAATGGTTGTAGAAAAAGTATTAAAGAGCGGGAAAAAGAAGCTCGTGGATAAGACGACTTTTCCAGGCTATGTTTTAGTCCAGATGGAAATGAACGATTCTACAATGGGTTGTGTTAGCTCGACTCCTAAGGTTACAGGATTCGTGGGCAATCGTAGAAACCCAAGAGCTATGGCTGATAAAGAGGTTCTTCGTTTATTAACCCCTGCTATGAGTCAAACTGGCACCGAAGCTCCGGGAGAGGTTGCTACAAAGGTCAAGTTTAGCAAAGGCGAAGGTGTTAAGGTTACTGATGGACCATTTACGAACTTTGACGGTGTTATTGAAGAAGTTCGAGCCGATAAAATGAAGTTAAAAGTATTAGTTAGCATTTTCGGAAGAGAGACTCCTGTCGAGCTGGGATATAATCAAGTTGAAAAGCTTACCTGAACCAGCTATGATATTCCGCCTTTGTAGGAAATAGATTGACTTTTTCTAAAAATGTGAATAAACAGACGGCTTGCGTAATCTGTGTGAGGATTGCCGACCCGTTACGATGATAGAAGGAGGCTGTAACTGTGGCCAAGAAAGTAAGCTCATTAATTAAATTGCAAATTCCCGCTGGTAAAGCAAACCCAGCTCCTCCGATCGGACCTGCTTTAGGTGCTAAAGGGGTCAATATCATGGCTTTTTGTAAAGAGTTTAATGCTCGAACACAAAAACAAGCCGGAGATATCCTTCCGACGATTATAACGGTTTATAACGATAAATCTTTTACCTTTATCACTAAGACTCCACCAGCATCACAGCTTCTTATGAAGGCAGCGGGTCTTAAAAAAGGTTCTCAGACACCAGGTACAGCTACCTGTGGATCTATCAGCATGGATAAGGTGAGAGAGATTGCGAATGCTAAGATGCAAGATCTAAATGCCTACGATGAAGATGCAGCTGCAAAGATAATTGCAGGATCCGCCCGTAGTATGGGGTTAGAAGTTAAGTAAAGTTATCTTTGCTTGTTTTTGAATAGAAGAGTAGGAGAGCTTTTATTTGGATAGCTCGTTTGAACTACGGAGAATTTTATGGCTAAACATGGAAAAAAATACCGTCAGGTATGCGAAAAGTTAGATCGAACCAAGGCTTATGGTCTTGACGAGGCTCTTAAACTTGTGAAGGAGACTTCATATAGTAAGTTTGCCGGAAGCGTTGATTTAGCAATTAATTTGGGCGTTGATCCAAGGCATGCTGATCAGAATGTTAGGGGTGCTACGCCTCTTCCTCACGGATTAGGAAAACAGGTACGTATCGTGGTCTTTGCTAAGGGTCAGAAGGCTGTGGAAGCAAAGGAAGCCGGCGTTGATTTTGTTGGTGCGGACGACCTGGCAGAAAAAATTCAAAGCGGTTGGCTTGATTTTGATCAGGTGATTGCTACACCGGACATGATGGCAGTAGTTGGAAAGCTTGGGCGAGTTCTTGGACCTAGGGGTTTAATGCCGAATCCAAAGCTTGGTACGGTAACCTTTGAAGTGGTTAACGCAATCAACGAGCTAAAGGCGGGTCGCGCAGAATTTAGAGTTGATAAAGCAGGCATCGTTCATACAATAGTCGGAAAAGTGAGTATGGACGCGGATAAGCTTGTTGAAAATGTTAATGCTGTCATCGATGCCCTTACAAAGGCTAAGCCTTCAAGTTCTAAAGGGACATATCTGAAGAAGATAGCACTATCAGCAACAATGGGACCTGGTGTTAGTGTAGATCCTATCCCTTTTAGATAGACGGTTCACCAGAGTAGGTTTACACAGTAGAACATGAGGAAAAGGCATCATGGCAGTAAGTAGAGCAACGAAAGAAGTTCTTAAAGATAAAATAGCGGAGAGGTTTCAGAACTCCACAGCATCTCTAGTAGCTGAGTATACCGGTATTGCAGCGGATGAATTGGCAAGTTTGAGAGTTGAACTCCGTAATGCTCAAACTGAGTTTAGAGTAATTAAGAATAGGGTCGCAAAAAAGGCGATTGAACATTCGGTCCCTGATGCTGAAGCGTTGAAGGACCAATTAAAGGGGCCTATTGGCGTCGCTCATATGTATGGTGACGTTGCCGCTGGAACTAAAGCTTTGCTTGCTTTTGCTAAGCAAAATGAGAAGTTTAAGGTGACTGGCGGTGTTATGGATGGCAAGGCGCTTAGTACGGCTGATATTAAAGCCCTCTCAGAGTTGCCAAGCAAAGAAGAATTAATTGCCAAAATCATTGGTACATTGATTTCTCCGCACCGTGGTTTACTCCAGGTTATGAATGGAGTTGGTTCTAATTTGGTGCGTGTGATTAATGCTATCAAAGATACAAAGTCATAAACTTTTATTGTAATCTATTATTAACGACTTCCCGACGAGGATGTTAGGAAAGTATTTGGAGGAAGACATGTCTAGCGTAACTAAAGAGCAAGTTGTAGAATTTCTTGAGAACTTGACTCTTCTTGAAGCAGCCGATTTAGTTAAAGAACTTGAAGAAAAGTTTGGTGTTAGTGCAGCAGCACCTATGGCCGTTGCCGTAGCTGGTGGTGGAGCTGCTGAAGCAGCTGAAGAGCAAACCGAATTTACTGTGATTCTTAAGTCTTTTGGCGAAAAGAAAATCAACGTAATTAAAGAGGTTCGTGCACTTCTCGGCCTTGGTTTGAAAGAAGCTAAAGAGCTTGTTGAATCTGCTCCTAAAGATGTTAAAGATGGAGTCAGCAAAGACGAAGCCGAGAAAATTAAGGAAGCGCTTGAAAAAGCTGGCGCATCTGTTGAGATTAAGTAATTTCCCCCTTTTTCTGGTTCAGCAACCTATTAAGCCTGGATCAGAGAAAGGACCGAACAGAATTTCAGTTAGCACTATTTAATACATTTACCTTCCCATGGGCAGTTGTGTCTGTGGGTTTCTGTCGTTACTTCCTTCTGATCGGAGAATAATATGACGTCTCTGGACGCTTCGTTTACGCGACCAAGAAAAAGCTACCAAAAAGTAACTCCGGCAATAGACCATCCATATCTTATCGAAATTCAAAAAACAAGCTATGGTCAATTCCTGCAGGATCAGGTGGACTCTGAGAAACGCAAGCAGGTGGGTTTACAAGCTGTATTCAATTCAGTTTTTCCGATCAGTGACTTTTCGGAAACCGCCTCAGTTGAATTTGTCAGTTATTCCTTCGAACAGCCAAAATACACTGTAGGTGAATGCCGTCAGCGTGGTATGAGCTTCGCTGCACCTCTCAAGGTCGTCATAAGGCTTGTCATTTGGGATGTGGATAAGGAGACCAATGTTCGTAGCATCAGAGATGTGAAAGAGCAGGAAGTTTATTTCGGTGAAATTCCGCTAATGACCGATAGCGGTACATTTATCATTAATGGCACTGAAAGGGTAGTGGTTTCTCAGCTTCACCGTTCGTCGGGTGTATTCTTTGATCACGACAAAGGTAAAAATAGTGCATCTGGAAAACTTCTGTATACGGCAAGGGTCATCCCTTATCGTGGCAGCTGGTTAGATTTCGAATTTGATAGTAAAGATATTCTTTATGTTAGGATCGACCGCAGGCGAAAGATGCATGCATCGATTCTGCTTAAAGCCTTAGGTGATACAGATGAAGAGCTACTAGCACATTTCTATAAAAGAGAAGTTCTTATCATCCATGAGGGTGAATTTAGGATTAACCTGAACTTTGATCTGTTGCGTGGACAACGTGCAAGCTCGGATATCGTTGACCCAAAATCTGGGCGCGTATACGTTAAGAAAAACCGCCGTATTTCTGTCGGTGCAATTCGTCAAATGGAATCCGCAGGTCTTACTTATCAGCCACTTAAATCCGATGACTTGATAGGTAAGGTGGTTGCGCAAAATATATTGGACAAGGAAGGTGATGTACTTGTCCCAGTCAATTCAGAGTTAACGGAAGAAGATGTTAAGAAGATCGTTAATGCTGGTGTGGATGAATTCCAAACGCTATTTATTGATGGAGTTAATGTTGATGGTTCGTTTCGACAGACGTTGCTAGCTGACAAGATCGAAACCCGCGAAGATGCCATCTTAGAAATATATAAGAGGTTGCGACCTGGTGATCCACCCACCCTGGAGCCAGCAGAGGCCTTGTTTAATAATCTGTTTTTCAATCCAGATCGCTATGATTTAAGTGCCGTTGGACGACTTAAATTAAATGAGCGTCTTGGAGTTGATGAGCCAATTGAGCAAAGAACTTTAACAAAAGAAGATATTTTAGCCACCGTTTCTACCTTATTGAAACTCAAGACCGGTCAAGGTGACATTGATGATATTGATCATTTAGGCAATCGCCGAGTAAGGGCTGTTGGTGAGCTATTAGAGAATCAATACCGCATCGGGCTTTTGCGAATCGAGCGAGCAATTCGTGAGCGTTTGCAGCTTCAAGATGTTGATACCTTACTTCCCCATGACTTTATCAACAATAAGCCAGCATCGGCTGTAGTTAAAGAGTTTTTTGGTAGCTCTCAGCTAAGTCAATTTATGGATCAAACGAACCCATTGTCAGAAATCACTCATAAAAGAAGATTGTCTGCTTTAGGGCCTGGTGGTCTCAGCCGTGAAAGAGCCGGATTCGAGGTTAGGGATGTTCACCCAACTCACTATGGACGCATTTGTCCTGTAGAAACTCCTGAAGGTCCAAACATTGGTTTGATTTCATCATTAGCTTCTTTTGCCCGTGTAAATGATTATGGTTTTATAGAGACTCCTTATCGGCAGTTACGGGATGACGAAGGTAATCTTTTGAAGAAGGCAGAAGTCCGTTATTACTCTGCTTCGGAAGAACACCAAGAACATGTTATTGCCCAGGCTATGAGGCTTGAAGAATTTACAGACGAAGAATACTTAGGGGTTCGTCGTAGAGGTGAAAGTGAGATTGTCCGCGGTGAAGAAGCGGACCTGATGGATGTGGCGACAACACAGCTAGTATCTATTGCAGCAAACTTGATCCCATTTCTTCAAAATGATGATGCAAACCGAGCTTTGATGGGCTCGAATATGATGCGCCAAGCAGTACCTCTTATTCAGACGCGGGCACCGTTGATTGGTACCGGGATGGAAAAGGTCGTAGCGCGTGACTCTGGCGCTTCAGTGGTAGTGAAGCGTGAAGGAACCGTTGTATCAGTCGATGCAGAACGTATTGTGGTCAAAATCGTCGGCGAAGGTAATGAGACTTTAACCGAAGTAGGCGCCGATGTTGATATTTATAGTTTAAAGAAATACCGGCGTTCGAATCTTGATACTTGTATCAACCAAAAACCAATCGTAAAGGTTGGCGAAAGAGTTCATGTGGGCGACGTCATCGCAGATGGTTTCGCTACGGAAATGGGTGAGCTTGCTTTAGGTCAAAACGTAACAGTAGCGTTTATGCCTTGGAATGGTTACAACTTCGAGGATTCAATACTTATTTCTGAGCGAGTGGTTAAGGAAGACCTTTACACATCCGTGCATATTCAGGAATTCGAGTGTATCTCTCGGGATACTAAACTTGGGCAAGAGGAAATCACGTCTGACATACCTAATGTTGGTGAAGATGCTCTAGCGAATCTTGATGAAGCAGGGATTATCCGTATCGGTGCTGAAGTTAAGCCAGGCGATATCCTTGTAGGTAAGATTACTCCAAAAGGTGAGACACAGCTAACACCGGAAGAGAAGTTATTAAGAGCTATCTTTGGTGAAAAGGCTGGTGATGTGAGAGATACCTCTTTGAGGGTTTCGCCTGGAGTTACAGGTACTGTCATAGGCTGTAAAGTCTTTTCAAGGGAAGGGTCAGAGAAAGATGCCCGAAGCCTGAGAATAGAAGAGGCAGAATCTGCAAAAATGCGTAAAGACGAAGCAGATCGAATTGCCATCATCAAAGATTCAGCTATGCGTAAGATTATTCGTATCTGTGAAGAAACGGTAATCGCCAGTGAAATCTCCTCGAAAGAGGGGCAAGTATTGGCTAGTCCAGGAGCTTCAATCACCTCTGAAACTCTAGATGGAATAGACTATCGCTATTGGTTTGATCTAACGGTTGAAGATGCCGAAAAAAATGGCCTTCTTGCCAAAGTTCTTCAGAACCTTAAAGAGAAGGTCACTCAGATCAAGTTCATGACTGATGAAATGCTTAAAAAAGTGACCAAAGGGGATGAACTTCCTCCTGGGGTTATCAAGATGGTTAAGGTGTATGTTGCCATCAAACGTAAGCTACGAGTTGGTGATAAAATGGCCGGTCGGCACGGTAATAAAGGTGTGGTATCTAGAATTCTTCCAGAGCAGGATATGCCTTTTACGAAAGATGGAGTTCCTGTCGATGTAGTGCTAAACCCGCTCGGTGTACCGTCACGTATGAATGTTGGGCAGATCTTAGAAACTCACCTTGGTTGGGCTTCGAAGAACCTTGGAATTAAGCTAAATGAGATGCTTGCAAGTGGGTGTTCTCGGCAAGAGCTTGAGGACATGTGTCTAAAGATTTGGGATACTGACAACGTAACTGACGTGAGAGAGTTTGTTAAGAGCTGCTCGGAGGAGCAACTTAAAGACTTTATCATGAAATACAGAGAAGGAGTCCATTTTGCCAATCCAGTTTTCGATGGTTCAGATGAGGGTGAGATAGAAAATGCCCTTGAATTAGCTGGCCTAAATAAAGACGGTAAAATGGAACTCTTTGATGGCCTGACTGGTGAACGTTTTCACAACCGGGTTACAGTTGGTGTTATGTATGTTCTTAAACTACACCATCTGGTCGATGAAAAAATCCATGCTCGTTCTATTGGTCCTTACTCCTTGGTGACTCAGCAGCCACTTGGCGGCAAAGCCCAATTCGGAGGTCAGCGTCTAGGAGAGATGGAAGTATGGGCAATGGAGGCTTATGGAGCCGCTTATACACTTCAAGAAATGCTTACTGTGAAGTCTGATGATGTGTTGGGTCGTACCCGAATGTACGAGTCAATTGTCAAAGGAACAAATATAGCTACTCCAGGGGTACCTGAGAGCTTTAATGTACTTGTCAAGGAACTTCAGAGCTTAGCCTTGGACATCAACCTCATAAGAGCTGATGGACAGGAAATGGGTATTGAGGGACTTCAATAGTAAGATGGTTGTCAAGAGAGTTAAGGACAGCTTGGTGTTCCTTTTTTCTCCGGTTCATAGGCCTAAACTTCAGTTAAAATCTCTCCCAAGGAGAACGGTTTGAAAGATTTATTAAATTTCTTCGATAAGCCTACGGATCCGCTAAACTTTAGCGCGATCAAGATTTCTTTAGCTTCACCGGAGAAAATCCGTAGCTGGTCTTTTGGTGAAGTAAAAAAGCCAGAGACTATAAATTATCGTACCTTTAAGCCAGAGCGTGATGGTCTATTTTGTGCAAAGATCTTTGGGCCAGTCCGGGATTTTGAGTGCATATGCGGTAAATATAAAAGAATGAAACACCGCGGAATTGTCTGCGATAAATGCGGTGTTGAAGTAATCCATTCAAAAGTACGACGCGAGCGCATGGGCCATATAAACCTGGCTTGCCCGGTTGCTCATATTTGGTTCTTAAAGTCTTTGCCATCTCGTATTGGAGCAATATTAGATATCACTCTAAAAGATATCGAGAGGGTTCTTTATAGCGAGTCATACGTAGTGCTAGATCCGGGTGATGAGGCAAATACAGGCCTTGAAAAGGGTCAAGTATTGTCCGAAGAAGAGTATGATGAGGCTATTGCAAAGTTTGGAAACGGAGCTTTCCGTATTGGAGTTGGAGCTGAAGCAGTCCTTGAGCTTCTTCAGGGTCTAAAAATTGAGGATCTTGTAGAAGATCTGCGTAAGGACCTTTCAGAAGCTACATCTGAAGCCAATCGTAAAAAGCTGCAGAGAAGGCTAAAGGTTGTTGAAGCATTCAATACTCGTGATGAAAGTGGTAATTTTGCTGCTAAGCCTGAATGGATGATGCTCACTGTAATTCCAGTTCAACCACCTGATTTAAGGCCACTCGTTCCTCTTGATGGAGGTCGCTTTGCCACATCTGATCTTAACGACTTATACCGACGTGTTATTAACAGAAACAATCGACTTTTGAGGCTCATAGAGCTAAACGCACCCGATATTATTGTGCGTAATGAAAAGCGCATGCTTCAAGAAGCAGTTGATGCTTTATTTGATAATGGTCGAAGGGGTAAAGTTTTCACAGGTCCAAACAAACGACCTCTTAGATCATTGTCGGACTTTTTGAAAGGGAAGCAAGGGCGATTTAGACAGAACTTACTTGGAAAGCGTGTCGATTATTCTGGACGTTCTGTTATTGTTGTTGGGCCAGATCTTAAACTACATCAGTGTGGTCTGCCAAAGAAAATGGCTTTGGAGCTATTCAAGCCTTTCCTTTATTCTAAGCTCGAAGAGCATGGAATTGTTTCAACTATCAAGAGTGCAAAAAAACTTGTTGAAAAGGAACACCCTGAGGTTTGGGATATTCTTGAAGAAGTTACTAAAGAGCACCCCATCTTGCTCAACCGTGCTCCAACCCTTCACCGCTTGGGGATTCAAGCATTTGAACCCGTATTGATTGAAGGTAAAGCGATTCGTCTGCATCCTCTAGTCTGTTTTGCCTTCAATGCTGACTTCGATGGTGACCAGATGGCAGTTCACCTTCCGCTTTCAGTAGAAGCGCAGATGGAAGCCAGGGTTCTCATGATGTCTACTAACAACATTTTGAGTCCGGCATCTGGTTCTCCTGTGATCGTGCCTTCGCAGGATATCGTATTGGGGGTTTATTATCTGACAAAAGAAGACCTTACGGCTCAAGGTGCAGGACATACTTTTGCAAATATCGAAGAAGCCCGGGTTGCCTATGATCATGATGAGGTAGGTTTACAAGCACCGATTCAGGTTAGACTACGGGACGAAAATCTCGTTCAGACGACCATAGGACGAGCACTTTTGTCAGAGGTAGTGCCTCATGAAATTCCCTTCGAAACTTATAACAAAGTGATGGGGAAAAAGGAGCTTGCAGCTCTTGTAGAGACTTGTTTCCGTACGTGTGGACCCAAGAAAACTGTACTTATGGCCGATGCTTTGAGAACACTCGGTTATTCATATTCCACTCGTGCAGGTCTTTCTATTGCTATTGTTGACATGGTTATCCCTGATGAAAAGAAAGATCTCTTGGCTGAAGCCGAGGAAGAAGTAAAACGCATTAAAGAGCAGTACTCCGAGGGCCTTCTAACAGAAGGTGAGCGTTACAACAAGGTTGTTGATATTTGGGCAAATGTTACTGAAAGTATTGCTGAGTGCATGTTTAATAACATTGCCGAAATGGAAGTCATCGACAAAGATGGCATCGAGCGCAAAGTCCCGAGTAACAATAGCATCTTTATGATGGCCGATTCCGGAGCGAGGGGTTCTGCGCAACAGATACGCCAGTTGGCAGGTATGCGTGGTCTGATGTCGAAGCCATCAGGTGAAATTATTGAAACCCCTATTACAGCCAATTTTAGAGAGGGTTTGACTGTACTTCAGTACTTTACCTCCACTCACGGTGCACGTAAAGGTTTGGCGGATACGGCCTTAAAAACGGCAAGTTCTGGTTATTTGACCAGAAGGTTGGTTGATGTTGCTCAAGATTGCATTATTAATGAGATAGATTGTGGTGTGCAAGAAGGGGTTAAGATTACTCCTATCCGTGACGGTTCTGAAGTTAGGGTTTCACTGAGTGAGAGAATTCTAGGTCGAACTATCATTGGTGGTGATATTGTTGATGCTAAGACTGGTGAAGTAATTGTTGAGAATAATACCATCCTGGGTGAAGAAGTTTGTGAAAAGATCGAACAAGCTGGAGTCGAAGAAGCAGAGATTCGTTCGCTCTTAACTTGTCGTTCTCAGAGGGGTGTCTGTGCTAATTGCTATGGAAGAGATCTTTCATCGGGTAGCTTGGTGGATGTCGGAGAAGCCGTAGGTGTAATAGCTGCTCAATCTATTGGCGAGCCTGGAACCCAGCTTACTATGCGTACTTTCCACTTTGGTGGTACTGCAACTCATAAGGTTGAAAGTAATGCAGTTGAAAGCCGCTTTACTGGTACCACAAAATTCCACAACATTAGAGCAGTAACAAACCGTGAAGGAAGAAAAGTAGTTCTCACCCGGAACGGGGAAATTAAGGTCGTAGATATTGAAGGAAAAGTGAGAGACACTTATCCAATAATTTACGGTACTGTATTGACCGTTGATGAGGGCTCTGAGGTATCTGCTGGCGATAAGTTAGGGGAATGGGACCCTTTTGCAGTCCCAATTGTTGCCGAAGTACCTGGTAAGGTCCGTTATTTTGACCTTAGAGAGGGTAAAACTCTTGAAGAGAAGGTGGACGATGTTACTTTCTTAACGAGAAAAGTTGTAACCGAAAGTAAGAGCGATCAGTTGAAACCTGCTCTTGAGATCGTGGATGAAAACGGAGATATCGTTCAAAAAGATGGTGGCAAGGGAACCTATTCGCTGCCAATTGGATGTATCATCAATATCAACGAAGAAGCAGATGTTGTCCCAGGTGATATTCTGGCCAAGATACCTCGAGAAGCAACAAAAACCAAAGATATTACCGGTGGTCTTCCGAGAGTTGCAGAGTTGTTTGAAGCTAGGAAGCCAAAAGATATCGCTGTGATGGCTGATCGCGATGGTACGATTTCCTTTGGTGAAGATACCAAGGGAAAGCGCAAGATTTTGGTAACAGACATTGATGCCAATCAGAAAGAATACCTAATCCCTAAAGGCAAACACCTGCTTGTCAACGAGGGGGATTATGTCAGGAAAGGTGAACCACTTGTTGACGGCCAACCTAACCCACATGAGATTCTTGCTGTTTTGGGAAATGTTGCTCTTGCTGAGTATTTGGTAAATGAGGTTCAGGATGTTTATCGCCTGCAAGGTGTGAAAATCAATGATAAGCACATTGAAGTCATAATCCGGCAGATGCTGAGGCGCGTAAATATAACAGATCCTGGCGATACTCGCTTTCTACCGACAGAGACAGCTGAGAAGTTTGATGTACTAGCTGTAAATCCGAAGATGGAAGAGGAAGGTAAGAAGCCTGCGATCTGGGAACCTGTTCTTCTCGGTATAACCAAAGCTTCTCTTTCAACAGATAGTTTCATTTCAGCAGCCTCGTTCCAAGAAACGACTAAGGTGCTTACGCATGCAGCAATCAATAGTAAGATTGACTATTTGCGTGGGCTCAAGGAAAACGTTACTATGGGCCGGTTGATTCCTGCGGGTACGGGGGCAACTTACTATCGCAACCTTACTGCTCAGGAAGCACATGCGGTTCCTACTGCTCCGGAGCCAGCAATTGTGCCAGAGCCAGTGGCTAGCGTATCTTTGTAAGTTCTTCGAATTGAAGAGAATTTTTTATTCTTTGCTGGTTGTTGAGAAGTGACCAGCTTTTATTTTTTAAATTAGTATTGCGTTAAAACATTCAGTCTGGTAGATATGCGGTCTACTTTGACGATAGAGAGAAGGTAGTCGATTTATGCCTACAATTAGCCAAATTATTAGGAAAGGGCGAAAGCAACAAAAGGCCAAGTCCAAGGGACCTGCCCTTCAAGCCTGCCCACAACGTCGCGGTGTGTGTATCCGTGTTTATACAACCACTCCTAAAAAGCCTAACTCCGCTCTTAGGAAGGTTGCTAGGGTCCGTTTGACGAACGGAATGGAAGTAACTTCATATATTGGTGGTGAAGGCCACAACCTTCAGGAGCACAGTGTTGTGTTGATCCGTGGAGGTAAAGTTAAAGATCTGCCTGGTGTTCGCTACCACGTGGTAAGAGGAAGCTTAGATACCCAAGGTGTAAACAACAGGAAACAGGGACGTAGTAAATACGGAACCAAGAAGCCTAAGAAGTAATGGAGTGAGATAAATGTCACGTCGGCGCGCAGCAACGAAAAGACAGGTCCTGCCTGACCCGCTATATAACGAAGAAATGGTAACTAAATTTGTCAGTTGTATGATGAAGCATGGCAAACGATCAGCTGCTGAGAAGCAGTTTTACGGTGCCCTTGATATCATCAAGGATAAGAGCATGAAGGATTTTCCTAAGTGCGAAAGTGTTCTTGAAATTTTCAAAATGGCAATCGAGAATGTGAAACCGCTTTTGGAAGTCAAATCTCGCCGTGTGGGTGGTTCAAACTACCAGGTTCCAATCGAAGTTAGACCTGAAAGACGGCAAGCGCTTGCCTTCAGGTGGTTGGTCGAGTTTTCACGTAAGCGTCCTGGTAAAGGAATGCGTGAAAGACTTGCAGCTGAGATAGTTGATGCAGCTCAAAAGCGTGGTGCAACAGTCAAGAGACGTGAAGATGTTCACAAAATGGCTGACGCAAATAAAGCATTTGCACATTATCGCTGGTAATAGCTTTTCGGATTACATTGAATTAGAGTAAAAACCCTCCTTTGATTTATTCATAGGGGGGTATTTTTCGTCTCGTGAAATATTTGACTAAGGTTGGGTAACAGAATGAAAGAGGCAGAGTCAACAGACCGTTTGGGTTTACTTCGCAACATTGGGATAATGGCCCATATAGATGCAGGTAAAACGACAACAACGGAGCGCATCCTATTCTATACAGGAAAAATCCATAAAATTGGTGAGGTTCATGAAGGTACAGCCACCATGGACTGGATGGTGCAGGAGCAAGAGCGAGGAATTACAATCACCTCAGCTGCCACGACCTGCTACTGGAATAAGCATATTATCAATATAATTGATACTCCTGGCCACGTGGACTTTACCATAGAGGTCGAGCGTTCGTTGCGGATTTTAGATGGGGCTGTGGCTGTATTTGATGGGGTACATGGTGTCGAGCCTCAATCGGAGACGGTATGGAGGCAGGCAGACAAATATCAAGTGCCACGCATAGCTTTTGTTAACAAGCTAGATAGGGTAGGTGCTAGCTATGAAGATTCGATTAAGTCGATTAAAGAGCGACTTAATGCAAACCCAATCGGGTTGCAGTTACCCATTGGAAGTGAATCTGAATTCAAAGGAATTATTAATCTCATTTCAATGAAAGCTCTGATTTGGGAAGAGGATAAAGCACAGGGTGCAAGCTTTAGAGAGGACGAAATTCCGGAAGAGCTCGTTGAAAGCGCACAAGCAGCTCGGGAGAGTATGATAGAAGGAGTGGTAGAGTTCGACGATGCGATTATGGAACGTTTCTTAGATGGTGTTGAGGTAACTAATGACGAGATACAGGGCTGTATTCGTAAGGGAACCCTAGAGTTTAAAATGGTACCAGTTTTGTGTGGTAGTGCTTTTAAAAATAAGGGCATTCAACCTTTGCTAGACGCAGTTGTAGCTTACCTTCCTTCGCCTCTCGAGTTGCAGGACGTAGAAGGTATGAGTACAGACGGAAAGGAGACTCGGTTGGTGCGAAAACGTATAAAAACCGAACCTTTTTCAGCATTGGCATTTAAAATTGCTACTGATCCATTTGTCGGGAATTTATGCTATATACGAGTTTATTCTGGTGAACTTAAAGTCGGTTCAGTCGTCTATAATGTTAGGCTAGGAAAGAGAGAAAGAATCCAAAAAATTCTTCATATGGAAGCAAATTCTCGAAAAGAAGTGGATCGAGCATCCGCAGGAGACATCGTCGCTGTGGTTGGGCTTAAGGCTGTAAGTACCGGGGATACCTTGTGTGATCAAAAGGCACCCATCAGTTTTGAGTCTTTAAATTTTCCAGAGCCAGTCATAAATATTGCTGTCGAAGCCAAAAGTACATCAGATGCTAATAAGCTCACTAAGGGGCTCGAACGACTGTGTGCAGAGGATCCATCGTTTCAGGTGAAAGAGGACAAAGATACTGGCCAAACTTTATTGGGAGGAATGGGAGAATTACACCTCGAAGTCATGGTCGATCGTTTACTGAGGGAGTTTAACATAGCAGCAAATGTGGGTTCTCCGCAGGTTGCATACCGGGAAAGCATCTCTAAAACTGCTAATTTTGAAGAAATATTTGAGCGTGAACTTGCAGGGCAGCTTAAAAAAGCAGGTGTAAGCCTAAGTCTTGAGCCAAACGAAGAACAAGAAGAGTTTGTTTTTGAAAATAAATGCTCAAACTCTCAATTGCCCAGTAATTTTGTGGAGAATGTAAAGGAAGGAGTATTTTCTGCGCTGCTATCTGGAGTAATAGCTGGCTATCCTGTGGTGGGAGTCAAAGCAGTGCTTGAGAATGCTAAATTTGAAGAAGAGTATGGGGACGACGTGGCCTTCCAGATTGCAGGTGCAAATGCTGCTAGAGCATGTTTGCAAAAAGGTAGTCCCATATTGCTTGAACCAAGTATGACCGTAGAAGTTTCCGTTCCAGAAGACTATTTGTCCAATGTGATTACAGATCTCAATGGTCGGCGAGCAAAAGTTAGCAATATTGGGCAAAGAGGGCACCTTCAAGTACTTGATGCTGTAGCTCCTCTATCTGAGATGTTTGGGTATTCAACTCATTTGCGCTCACTATCACAAGGTAGAGCTACCTATACCATGAAGTTTTGCCGGTATGAGCAGGTCTCCTCAGAAACCCTTGCTAGATTTCGAGGGGTCTAACAGCTAAACAAGACCATTGACCCAGGCTTGTGTAAGCTTGTTTTCGATTAACACGCATTGCAATGTGCATTTGTCTTTTGTAAGCTGAGTTGAATTTGGGAAGTCGATAAAAGAAGTGGTAGGGATGTCCAGATTCGAACTGGAGACCTCTACGATGTCAACGTAGCGCTCTAACCAACTGAGCTACACCCCTGAACTATTCGAGTCACTGAATCTAGCTGGACTACGAGGTGCTGTCAAGAGGGAATATCCCATTGAAAAAGGCCTCATCCCTTAGGCTTCGGCAAATAGAGAATCCAAATAGTCCTTGGGATTAAACTCTCGTAAATCTGAAGCTTTTTCACCGACTCCAATATATCGAATTGGGTGTTTAAACTGGTCTGATATCCCAATGATAACACCTCCTTTGGCGGTTCCGTCTAGCTTTGTAATTATGATTCCTGTAAGTTTTGCAACTTCATCAAACGCCTTGACTTGTTGGAAAGCATTTTGACCGGTTGTAGCATCTATTACTAACCAAGTTTCATGTGGTGCCTCAGGTAGATCTTTGCCTATGACTCTTTTAATTTTGTTTAATTCTTGCATGAGGTCATTTTTACTATGGAGCCGGCCTGCTGTATCTATGATCAGTACATCGGATTCACGGGCGATTGCTGCTTTAACACCATCATAAGCGACTGCTGCGGGATCACTGCCTTGCTGATGGGCTATGACCTTGGTTCCCAGTCGTTCTCCCCAAACTTTTAGTTGATCAATTGCAGCTGCTCTAAATGTGTCTGCAGCGCATAATAAAACCGTTTTGTCTTCTGACATGAAGTGGGCAGCTAATTTACCTATACTGGTGGTTTTTCCAACTCCGTTGACACCTACAACTAAAATAACTTGAGGACCTGTTGAAGGAATGTTTAGGGGGTGCCTAGTGGTGCTCATGATGTCGAAAGCTGCTTTGTGTAATTCACTTTTTACTTCCTCCCAGCTACTATTCTTACCCTTAAGAGAACTGTTAACATGCCCAACCAGTTTATCGGCAGTTGCCACTCCAATATCAGATCGAAATAAGGTTTCATGCAGGCTTTCAAGGGTTGTATCGTCAATTTTTTTTCCTTGAAACAAATTTGACATACTGCTTTGAAGTGAGTTTCGAGTTTTACTGAGGCCTTGTTGAAGCTTGCCCAGCCAAGAAGCTTTGTCTGTTGCTTTGATTTCTTTGATAACAGCAGCATCAGAATCCTTCTTGTCGCTCGACGGAGTGCTAACTAGCAGTGTCTCATCAGGTTCACCGCTCTGATCTTTAGATTCAACGTGGGTATGCGGTGCCAACAACTTGCTAAGCATCATAAGCACTAAAAAGACAAGCAATCCGACTATGATTCCGTAAAAGTAAGGATCAAAAATTGCGGCGATAAGCTGGTCATACCAAACTGAGAGTTTTTGATTTTCCATAATAGATCAATATCCTTTAGTATTATTTGTATTATTGAGCTGTTAGTTTGCTCGTACAGCACCTAAGGCCATCATCGATAGCTTGCGCTGTAATCAGCTCTGGCTATAAATCATGATATAGGACTCCAAACTTTAGTTCTGTCATATGCTTCACTAAAGATCGTTTGCCTTGATAAGCTAGTTGGAAGACTGTACCTAGTGAGCATTCTAGTACTCAGTTGGCTCACCTGCTGTAAGTATATGTTATAGAATTCGCTTGTAAAGGAGCAACGGCTGTTCGATGGAACGTTTTATCTTTTCTATGTCTAAGTGCTTTAGTATCTTTTTTTTATTCGCCAGCATTATTGTTTTGTGTCCGCTGTCATTCCCTTGCTATAGCCAAGAGTTAGTTGAGGGATTTGGCTCGCAATTTCATCGATGGGAGCGCTATGTACAAGATTTTCGTAAAGACCATAACTTTGCCTTGTTCATGGGAAGAACAGAAGGTTCTTGGAAAGTTAGGGACTTTGGTAGCATTTCAGAAGAGCGATATGCGATGACGGGGCTTGTTTTTAAAGCTCAATATAGTTACCACATCCCATTGTGGCAGAGTTTCGGATATTTTTTGGGTTCATCTGTAGGCTACTACTATGAGTCAACTAGATCTGCCAATTTTAAACCTTCTCATTCATTGCATTTGCCTGGATTGTTGGTGGGTGTAGTTTACGATTTCACTCCTTCAACCCGAGTATTATTTGGATTAGATGCCTATCTTGAAAGGCTTGATGGTATGGAAGAGCGAAATCAAGAAGGGAAAAAAGCTCTTGATGCGACTATGCTAACGCGGATAGATACAGGGATCATGTTTGATTACTTTTTTAGTCTGAATATTGCAGCTCGAATTGAAGCACATCAACGTAACGTGGCTTATAATCCGATGGATAATTCAGAAGGCAAAATTGAATCTGCAGATTTTGAAAAAGAGGACTGGTGGATTGGTCTAGGGCTAGTCTATCACATTTTATAAACTATTGAGGATCCTCTATGATTCAAAATGGACTATTCATTAGTGCATTATCAGCTCTATTGTTTCAGTTGGTGGCTTCAAATGTGTTGCTAGGGGTCACTATGCAGTTGGTGGAAAGTAACAAAGCAACCATACCTAGCTGGACAAGCCTTGAAGAAGAAAAAGTTTATTGGCTTGAAGAGAGGGTTGAGTTTGTATTCTCTCGGGATGGCCTTAGCATACTTCCTTTGGGCATTAAACAGACTCAGCTAAACACTTTTCACAGTTTTGCACGAATTTTGAGTTTAACTCTTTTGAACAAGCTTTTGGATCAAGGGAAGTCATTATCTAATGTGCAACAAAGGTACCTAAAAAAATTGCTTGTGAACAAGGTAGATAAAATAAGCTACCCAAAGTTTAAGATTGCCGATATTTATTATCGGAAATGGAAATCGCTAGAATCAGGTAAAGCGGATTCAATAGATGTTTACTGTTTAGCGTATTTGGGCATTGAAGAATGGCAAGACCTAAAGAATTCTTTGGTTGTTGAGCTTAAAAAGCACAAAATCGAGAAAATAAGGGAATTGTGGAAAAATCTTTGAGGTGTGCAGACTCTTTTGTAAGAGTCTTACTAGTTGGTAATTAAAGCCCTATCTTTAGTTGGGTTGGAATGAATAGTAAGGTTTCATGTGCAGTTTGATAAAGGCTCACTCTCAGAGTATTTAAAAACAAGGTTTTATGCGCCAGCTTGGTGGGTTAATGCTTTTGATTCGATGTTACAAGCTGAATATGCTGTCCAATCCTGGGAGCAAATTCCTGCATTAGGGGTAGGGCCAGCTTTTGATCTTCAGGAGCTTTATTTATTTCCTCTGGTGATTTCTCATGTTCAAAGGGAGCTAATGCAAACAGGCTCCACCCAGCAAATCATTCATTTAGACCCAAATAACATCGAAAAAGAAGCAGGAATTTACCTTCATAGTCGTAAAAAATATTTAAAACAGCTTTTGGCTTCATTGGGTAGTGTGAAATTATACCATAAATCTGCCTCAGGTTATGATGTCCAGACTCTTTTTTCTTTTGAATCTTGGAGAAAAATAGAGGAGGGGATGCATTTGGTGCTAGGTTTACAACCTTTCGCAACCGAAGCATTTACTGGATTTATCAGTGCATATAAGGAGGTGAAGAGAAGTTTGGGGGGACAGCTGAGATTAAGGCAAATTATGGGCTGTGAAGCCCCCCTAGTCTTGTGGCGATCGCTTTGGCATGAAGCCCAAGGGATTGAACAGCTTGTGCTTTTGAGAATGGAAAAAGCGGTTCAATGGTCTTTCAATTGTTTAAATCTAGAAGGGGTATTTGGAGAGTCGGTACCCAAGATTTTTGAGGGTGTTCGGGATCAAAACAAGCAAAATCAGACCCCATCACTTACGAGAATGGTGTCTATTATCCACCGCCTAAGTAGAAAACTGGCAGACCATGGTTCCGTTTGTAAACCTCTTGAGGGAGATTATTTGGCATTTAATGAAAGAGAGCCGCTTTTACAACTATTGTGGAAAGTGAGTCCCAATCACTTTCAAGGAGAAGATTTTAGAGTATTCACGAAGGCAGTGTTCGAAAAACTAAAAAAAGATCAAGCTTTTCTGTCCGATATACACAATAGCCTTACCTGTCTTGATGATAGAAGCCAAAAAGAAGCAAATGATAAGAATCAATACGAGAAGATACTAGGTAGTCAGGCCCTTCTAGAGCAAGATCCAGGTTTAGATTCACCTGAATATTGGCTCATTGACAATAATGTACTTTTACCATTGGTGGGACTTTATTGGGAGTGGGTCGTAAGAAAGGATCGCAAGCATCCCTTCCAAGTCCCGGATGAATTACGTCTCACGGAGTTATTTTATGACCTGCCTGATCTTAACGTTGATTTAGAAAAGCATAACGAGCACTATCGACGCTTTCAGAAGCAAATTTCAGAAAAAGATCTATACAAAGATGCTGTTAGTAGAGTGCCAGGAGCCTGTCTTGCAAGCTTAGAGAGCGCTGCAATCCTTGAAAAATTAGGTTTAAGGGGTCTTAAATCTAGTAAATGGGAACATTCAAAATCGAGTGATTTGGTAAACAATAAAATGGAAAGTGTGAAAAAAGTTAAATCAAACCTTAATTCCAAAACAGCAGAGCATGCAGTTCAAGATTCGAAAAGCGCTCCTTTAGCCCCAAAAAAGCCTGCAACCAAAGGGAAGAAAGATCATAGTTCAGATAAGGAAGATGTCGTTGAAGTGCTTAATAGGATGAAAAAAAACTCAAGAGAGAGTTACTTGAAACTAACAAAGTTGTATCTAGAATCCCTTGATCAAGGAGCGCGGCAGCTTATTTTGGAGATTAAAAATAGGATGCAGCCACAAGTATTTGAACAGCACATTCAACATAGACTAGTGCGGTTTATGTTAGAGCGTCCATCTGCATGGCAAAATTTAAGTACTCCATGACAGGTTTTTAATGCTAAGCTAGTAAAATCCATTGTCGCCAATACTCATGGGTTTCTGAAGAACACTAAGACATAAATTTTCAATTTGTATTTTTTTTATTCATGATATCAGAAGCTTTTGAACCTTTAAAAAAACTTGAGAGATCAAAAAATTCAGTCTAAAAATCCATTAAAGATTTTGAGTCTTGACGTAGAAAAAAAATCTCCTGTAGTATTGAAACGTTTAAAGCTTTATTTATAGGCTTGATTTTTTATTGAGCTAATCTTACTTTTAAGGTAGAGCTAATTTTTACTTATTGAACAACTAGCAGGAGTATTGTTAATGGCTAAAAAGAAGAAGAAAGCAACAAAATCTAAGGCAAAGGCTACAACAACTAGAGGCAAGACCAAAACAAAGGCCAAAGCCAAAAAAGTAACTAAAAAAGCTGCTACTAAGAAGACTACTACTAAAAAAGCTGCTACTAAAAAAGTCGTAACTAAAAAAGTCGTAACTAAAAAAGTAACTAAAGCTCAAGTGACGCAGCCAATATCAAAGGTTGCTCAAAAAGTCAAAAAAGCAAGAACTAAAAGTGATATTTTTGGAATTTTAGCTGAAACTTGTGGATTGTCTAAAAAAGAAATTGTTCAGGTGTTTGAGAACCTCCACGAGCTAATTAATATTGACTTAAGTAAAAAAGGCCCTGGAGTCTTTAACTTTCCTGGCCTTATGAAAATTGTTCGCGTAACTAAGCCTGCAACTAAAGCTCGTAAGGGTATTAATCCTTTTACAAAGGAGCCAATGGTGTTTAAGGCTAAGCCATCTCGCAATGTAGTTAAGGTCAGAGCTCTTAAAGGCCTTAAGGAAATGGTACAAAAGTAATCGTTGATCCTTTAGGGGATCATGTTTTCTTTTCGCTCCTGCCTTTATGTCTTTCCAGATCTATATTTCCTTAGGGTCCAGTGCATCTCGTAAGGCATCCCCTATAAAATTGAAAGCTAAGACAAGAAACATTATTAATAGTCCTGGAATGACACTTAAGTGCGGAGCCTCAGTTAAAACACTTCTACCCTGGTTAAGTAAGCTTCCCCAACTAGGGTTTTGTCCTAAAACTCCTAAGCCGAGGAAGCTCAAGCTTGCTTCAATCAATATGACACTTGATAAAGAAAAGCTCGCAGCAATAACTATTGGCGGTATTATATTGGGTAAGATATGATTTATCATTGTCCTCAAAGAAGAGGCACCCAAAGCAATATTGGCAGTAACATACTCTAACTCTCTCAACGATAGAACTTGAGCTCTCGCAATACGGGCAAATCCAGTCCAACCTGTAAGTGAAATAGATATGATTAGAGTGAGAAAGCTTGGCTTAAGAATGGATGCAATGGTCATGGTTAATAGAATCCCAGGGAAGGCCATAACAATATCCAAGCATACGGAGATAAACCTATCAATTAGGCCACGAAAATATGCTGCGAGTAGACCTAATGTAGACCCAAGGAAGCTTGTTATTAGAACCGTAATGAATGAAACCATGAGAGATGTGCGGGCCCCAAGAAAGCATGCACTCAAGACGTCACGACCATAGAGATCACAACCAAAAGGGTGTTGGTAGCTTGGTGGGCTTAGACGTTTTGAGAAGCTTACTTCATCTTCAAATGGAAGCAATAACGGCCCTAAGACTGCTGCTACTAGCAGGCATGTAAGAATTAAAATTCCTAAGATAAAAGTTGGCGAATTGATGAGTCTTCGGGCGAGTCGGTGTCTATTATGAGATTCCATTATCCATACCTGTTACTTTTATACGGGGATCGATCACAGCATAAAATATGTCCGTAAGTAAATTAATGCAAAGGTATGAAAGTGAAAAGATTAGAACACAGCCTTGAATAAGTGGATAGTCTCTGTTACCCAAAGCCTCGATCATAAGAGTTCCTAAACCTGGCCAATCAAAAACTTTTTCAGTTATGACAGACCCAGTCAATAGTGCTCCTAGTTGAAGACCCAAGACGGAGCTTAGTGGGAGTGAGGCATTTCGGAGTGCATGTTTCATAATAATCAATTTTTCGCTAAGGCCTTTGCTTCTTGCTGTGCGAATGTAGTCTTCTTTAAGTACTTCCAACATAGAGTTTCTAGTCATGCGAGCAAGAATAGCTGCCAATGAAGTGCCGATGGTAATGCTGGGAAGAATGAAACTAGTAAAACCGATGTTTTCAGAAACAGGTAATAGCCCCCATTTTAAAGAGAACAATAATATAAGCATAGGGCCTAACCAAAAGTTAGGCATGGCTACAGCTATGAGAGCTAAAGTCATACTAATCATATCAAAAGCATGTCCTTTTCTAATTGCCGCTATAATCCCAAGGGGGATACTAAGGATAATGGCAATTAGAACTGAAAAGACTGCAAGTTCTAACGTCGGAAGAACCCGTTCTCCGATAAGAGAAATGACGGACTCATGGTAAATGAGTGAATACTGTAAATCGCCGCTAAGAGCCCCTTTAATGTATCTGCTACATTGTCGCCACCACGGTAAGTCAAGACCAAGAGCTTTTTGCATAAGTATCTTTTCTTCAGTGGTAGCAAAGTCTCCGAGTAGGACATCAATAGGGTCCCCTGGGATCAAGTGGATCATCAAAGAGACAAGGATGATTACACCAAGGCTCACAGGAATTGCTGATAAGATGCGTTTCATTATAAACTCAAACATGGTAATCTCTTGACAGTTCGTTTAAGATTTAATAGGGGATCCAACCTTAAGGTCATTCTCTAAGTGGTGGTTTTTCAGTCTAATGGATAAAAAAACTAATGAAAACTTGTAAGAAGCCGATAATACTATTGCAGCTAATTTGATACCAGCTGTTATCGGGTTCTAATCCTCTGTAGTTTGGATAAAAATCAGCATAAATGTCTTGCTAAAATATTAAGAGGAATGATACCTAATAAGGGTCCTTGAATAGGAAGCTAAGCCGCCTAAGAAATTCCCTGTCTTTTAGGGATGATGCGCTAAAGAGAAATTAAATGTAAAGAATGAGTTGTTTAGGTTTTCAAAGCATTTATACTAGAGTGACAGACAAGTACTCCTAGTGATTTTAGATCTTCTGAAAGCGGAAATTTTTTGCATTAGAAAGACATTTTGCAGCCGCAAGCGGATACAAGTATTCTATGGTCGAGCCGGGATGAAGACTCTCGCAGAGATAGGCGACTGTAAAGTTTTAATTTTCAACAAATTTATTGATACCTAGGAATTGCGGGAAGGTTTTTCAGTCATTTACTGGCCTCGGTATGTATGCCCGTACCAACACGCTGTTGACCAAAATATTAATGCCCTAGGTGTTTTAGCATGACACTCGGCAAAATTATTGATTTCTCTAATTAATTAAATATCTTATGTCTTTTTTTTATGAGGTGATTTCATGGACAAGGAAAACAAGGTAGATTTAAGCGAAAATATAGATGAAAGCCAAAAGGCACAGTCTTCACCTGAGTCTTCTAATCAAGAGTCTATGAGTCAGGTTAGGGAACAAAAACCAGAAAGTACTGGTCTTAAGCACCAGCAAAAAGAAGAAAATACTCTTACAATAAGTCTTTCTAAAGCCTTGTATAAGAAACTCAAAAGTAAAGCTTCAGTAGAAGGTGTTAGTCCTCAAGACTTGGCTAGCGAATTGCTTGCAGAAGGTCTAGTTTTGAGAGCCTGGGAAATTATGGAAAGGAAATCCACCATGAGGCAAAGCTCAAATGGGGGAAATTATAATCAGGGTGGTAACCGGTCTGGGCATAAGCAATCCTATAGGAACGGATCTCAAAATGGCTATAATAGAGGTCGATCTTCCAACCATAATAATTCTAATTATAGTAACTCAAATAATAATAGCGGCCAAAACAGACGAGGAAACTATCAGCATATTCTAGAAGATAGCGCTAATTTTTTAGAATATGTAAGAAACCAAGAAAAAAAAAATAATACCTAGCATAGTAGAAATTGAGAGGATCGAGTTTTAGGATGACAAATTGGTTTAAAGAAGTAGAGAATGGTGAAATCGAGTATGGCTATGCTTTTCAAGAGAAACTTTTTGAAGATCAATCTAAGTTTCAAGATATCAAAGTGATTAACACCTTAGCATACGGAAAGATGTTGATATTAGATGACTTTGTTATGCTTACAGAGTCAGATGAGTTTGTATACCATGAGCTGATCTCTCATATACCTGCCTGTTTTCATAAAAATCCTGAAAAAGTAGTAGTCATCGGAGGGGGAGACGGAGGAACGGTAAGAGAGCTGGTAAAGCATGAATGTGTTAAGGAAGTCATTCTCTGCGAGATCGATGGTATGGTCGTCGACGTCTGTAAGAAGTTTTTCCCAGCAGTAGCAGGAAGACTTGAGCACCCCAAAGTAAAAGTTAAAGTATGTGATGGGATAGAATTCGTAAAAGAGCTTGAAAACCAAGTTGATTTAATGATTATCGACTCTACCGATCCAGTAGGGCCTGGAGAAGGGCTTTTCACAGGAGAGTTTTACCGGTCAGTTGCTAAATCTTTAAAGCCCGATGGTTTGATGGTTGCGCAATCAGAATCTCCTTGGGCTGAAGCAGATTTTTTAAACCGAATTCACCGAAATATTCGATCTGGCTTTGAATATGTGAAGCCCTATATAGCCTCTGTACCTACTTATCCTAGAGGTTTATGGTCGTGGACATTGGGATCCCATAGTCCGATTGAGACTGACCAGTTTAATTTTGAGCGTTTTGCCAAGGTAGAACCAGAGTTAAACTATTTGAGCCACTCTATGATTCATGCTTGCTTTGAGCTTCCTAAGTTTTACCAAAAAAAGCTTAATATTTTCAATTAATAGCAAATTTGATGCTTTAGCCATGGAATTATGTCTTTTTATTTAAAGCATTTTTCTCTGTAGAATTTTAATTCCTGAATACTTTCTTCTATATCTGATTTGGCACGATGGGCTTCTTTTTTCTGAAAGGGGGCTAATTGATACCATGAATTGACCAATGTTTTTATGGCACTTACATCCACCAAGCGATAGTGAAGGTAATTATCAATGTCTGGCATATGCTGAATGATAAACCTACGATCTTGCCAAATTGAATTTCCTGCAAGGATACCTTTATTTTCTTCTACGTGTGCCTTGATAAATTCAAGTGTTGTAGTTTCAGCTTCTTTTAAAGTCATTTTAGAATGCTGGACCCTGCTAATCAGCCCTGATTTCTTGTGGTGGTTTTGATTCCATTCATCCATGGCATCTAACACTTCATTATTTTGGTGAATGACCAGTTCTGGGCCGCTGGCTATCGTCTTAAGGTCAATATTAGTTATGATTGTAGCGATTTCCAGTATCTGATCTCTTTCAGGAATAAGGCCTGTCATTTCAAGATCCATCCAAACTAGTCGAATTTCTTCACTCACTTCTATACTCCTGTTTGTCGAATTGCCAAAATAGTAAAACAATGGACGATAATAGATGGGGAATTCTACTCTATCATCATTACTGTGCCTAGAACCCTAAAGCTTAGTGTCGATGGATTAACTTCTTGCTTTCTTCCTTGGTAGCATGTTTTGGTATGCAGCACTTTTTTATTATGCTTAAGAAGCATATTGTAACAAGGGTAGCTTGCAAATATACTTTGGCCAACTAATTCCTGCAAATAAAGAGGTTCTATGAGTTTTCTATTTTAATAAATAAACTTACCTCGCTCATAAATGCATTTATTCTTTAGTAAAGCATAGACAGAACTTCTTTCAGGGCTATATTATTGCAGGCTTAAGTTGGGTTCGCTAGCTAAATCGAACCATGTTCATATTGCTCTCATCATGGTAATGAGATATCAACTTAGACGATAATGATTCTAGGAGTATTCATGAAACTAAGAAATTTGTCTAAATTTTGGTCACGTGGCTTTGCTTGTTTAGCTGGCCTAATTATCTCCATAGCTTATTCGGAGTCCAGTTTTTCGAAAGACGCCTTTAAAATCAATGGCACGGTTACCACTACCGAAGAACTCATGAAGCTTGAGCAAGATAAATTTTATCGTCTTGAAAAAGAAAAATATCAGTTGATTGAAGGCATCGCTAGGCAGGCATATTTGGATGCATATTTCAAAAAAATGGGTGACGAGCAGAAGATTTCAGCTGATGCGGCTCGTGAGCGGTACATGGACAAACACGTTAAATTTACTGATAAGGAAATAAAAGATACCCTCGATAAATATAAAAGTCACCCCAAGTTGAAAGACCTTCCAAAAGCAGAGCAAGAAACTCAGATTCGTAATCTTCTAAAGATTCGGGGAGAGCAAGAAATTGTACAAGCTATTATCAGTGATGGCCAAAAAGCAGGGAATTTGTTGGTCAGTTACCCAAGACCAAGTGAGCCTGTCTATGGCATTAAAGTAACTTCTGATGATCACGTTAGGTATCATGCTGAAGATAGTAAAGCGACTAAGCCTGTAGGGTGCAAGGGTGACGATTGTGCAATCACAATTGTTGAATATTCAGAGTATCAGTGCCCTTTTTGCGCAAGGGTAATCCCAACTACTAAGCAATTATTAAAAGAATACGAAGGTAAAATAAGATGGATCGTAAGGGACTTCCCTTTAGACTTTCACGATAGAGCAAAACCAGCGGCAGTAGCTGCAAAATGTGCCGCATTCCAGGGTAAATTTTGGGAAATGTACTCTATTTTGTTCGATAATCAACGTAGTTTGTCGGATAAAGATTTAAACAGCTATGCCGAAAAAATAAAACTGGATAAGGATAAATATAAAAAATGTGTGGCAGAGCCACAGAAAGCACTTGCTTTAATTGATACCAATATGCAAACCGGAGTCAGCGTAGGTGTGTCGGGCACTCCTGCATTCTTTATCAACGGCAGAAGGCTATCTGGAGCACTGCCATTTGAAGAGTTTAAAAGGGTTATCGATGATGAGCTAGCCAAGCAGTCTAAAAAGTCCTAATTCTTGCCACTTTTCATTTCCCGAGAAAAAAATCTCAAGATCCTTATAATAAAGTCCGATCATTCATCGGACTTTATTACTATTGAAGGGAGCTTCGTATGGGAAGCAGGGACAACCGGCGCGTAATTAGAGTACATCTTGAATCCCCTTTGACCGTCACCATGGGTTCGATCGGTTCTGATGTGAAATACAACCTCATGACGCGTGATATTTCCAACAATGGCTTTTTCTTAGACTTCGAGAAACCGGGAAGGTTTCCCTTTACTCCTTCAAGCATCATGGAAGTCTGGATGGCAATTGGCAGTGATGAAACCATATTCTTCAATGGCAAGATGGCACGAGTTGTATACCCGACTGATGAAGCAGCTAAAGTAACTGGACCAGGTATTGCCATTCGCATTATTCAGATAGAGCCTGATGAAGAGCAAAATCTCATTGATTTTATCAGCAAAAAACTGGAAGAGCAGAATGAGGGCCAAGACGTTGAAAGTGAAGATCCTAGTGGCGCAGCTTCATAGAGTCCTCTTTAGGTGTTACGTACTTTAAAATAATCAATCTCCCCCATATACTAAAGAATCGTATTTTTTTTTCAGTCAAGAGGTATTGAAATATTCATGGATGCAAATATGCTGGTTGGCTTAGAAGTTTTGCGAAATAACCCTAAAATGAGTCAAAACTGGGGAAAATGTGCTTATGTCTGTAACCAGGCGTCTTTATGTACAGATTGGGCTCATGGTGTCAATATTCTTGAAGATATTCTGGGAGAGCGTTTTGTCTGCTTATTTGGGCCCCAGCATGGTTTTTTGGGAACTGTTCAAGATAATATGATCGAAACTGAACATACTGTTCATGCCTCTAGTGGAAGGCCAATTTATAGTCTTTATTCAGAAACTAGAGAGCCGACTCAAAGTATGCTCGAAGGTATAGATACCATAATCATCGACTTACAAATTACAGGGTGCAGGATCTATACCTTCAAGTCCACTATTGCTGGTTGCTTAAGAGCTGCAAAGAAGTTTAATAAAAACGTTGTGGTGCTCGATCGTCCGAACCCTGTAGGAGGGCGATTTATAGAAGGACGGTGCGTAGAGCCTAAAAATTATTCATTTGTAGGGCAGTTTACTATGCCCATGAGGCATGGTTTGTCGGCTGGTGAGGCCGCACTTTTCTTTAATATTGATATTGGTGCAGAGCTGGAAGTGGTAGCACTTGAAGGTTGGAATGCTCGAGAAGACTGGCGAGCTACGGGAAGGCATTGGGTATTGACCTCTCCAAATTTACCGACCCTAGATCCTGTGTTTGTGTACCCTGGCACAGTTATTTTTGAAGGGACCAATATTTCCGAAGGCAGAGGAACAGGACTACCTTTTCAGCTTATTGGAGCACCGTATTGTAAAGACCCACAAAAGCTCATTAAACGTTTTCAAGACTATTGGGGAGGTAAGCCGCAAGGAGTTCATTTCCGTGAAGCAATGTTTGAACCAACTTCGGGAAAATGGATGGGGCAGGAGTGCCGGGGGGTTCAGATTCATATATTGGACCCTAGTTTGATTGCAAGCTATCAGCTTACCCTCTCGCTGCTCAAATCATTTTGGGACCTAAGCGATGGACGGTTTGAGTTCTCTCAGAAGCCATACGAGTACGAGTTTGATACTTTACCAATTAAAATAATTATTGGTGGTGAAGCGTCAGTGAGTCGCCTAGAAAACTATGATAAAAATGACAAATTCTGGCTTTGGGGAATTGACGAGTACTGTAAAAAAGTTGCTCCACTCCTACTTTATGAAAGAAAACAAGAACTTCTTGTTTAGGAGGAGGATATTGAGTGCCTCTATTCCACAAATTGGATCACTCACTTCTTCGAGGTCTGAAAGATGCTAATACAATAAAGTTTGATATTGATAAATTTGATAGGTTTCTTCAATTTTGCACAATTCACTAATTGTGCTGGCTATTCCAATTTCTCTCGTGAGTTATTAGACGGAAATGTGGAAGATCCTTAACGTTGATAAAGTCGTTATCCTCTTGAGCCATTTTTTGAAGACTCGGGTTAAGCTGTATTGCTTTGTTTAAGACAATGAGTGCTTCATCAGAACGATTAATCAAAGCGAGTACACATGCTTTGTTGTAAAGTGCGATGGAATCTTCTGGGTTAATTTGAACAGCCTCGTCAAATGCTTGAATAGCTTGTTTGTACGATTTCATCTTATAGTATGTTAAGCCCAAAGAGGTTAGAAATTGTCCATTATCAGGATTTAAAATAGCTGCGTTCTTATAACTTTTTGCGGCTAGCTCGTGCTTGTCTAGTTTTTCTGAATAAAGCTCTCCAAGAAGTGCGTAAAGTTCAGCATGGCCTGGAATTTCAATTACAATGTCTTCTAATACTTTTGCAAGTTGACTATAGGCACCATGTTCTTTGTAAATGGTAAGGATATACTCAACAGTGAGAACCTGCTGCGAGGTAGAGGTTACCGAAGTTACGTAGTGTTTGCGTGCTAGCTCGAAATTTTTTGATGCTACTGATACAGAACCTAAATGAGCATGTATTACGGCGAACACATCGTCACTTCCTGAGTTAATGACCAAAGCTACGTTTAAAAGTTTGCGCGCAAGTTTTTTGTTATCCAAGTGTTTATATAGTAGTACGGCATCATTGATAATAGCTTCTTCAAGTGTTGGATTAGCTTTTCTTAGTTGAGTATATTTCTCATGTGCTTGCTTATACTTTTTCATTTCCGTTAAGGTAACCGCTTGCATGAGATCAAACAGGTAATGAGGATGATTTTGATTCCATTTTGAAAGAGCCTGATAGAGGCGTTCATTTTCGAAATTAGCTTGTAGAACTGTGATTGCATATGGAATTACAATATCTCTCTTAGTTTCTTTATGGTTTAAACAAGAATCGATTTTTTCCAACACTGATTGAAAATCTTGACTATCTGCAGAAAGTCTTGCAATAGTAAATTCAAATCTCCATGATGGGGTTGAACTTAGCCTTGATTTAGCATCAGTTAAAACTGTCATACCATGTTCAGACTTCCCCATAATATCCATAATATCTGCGAGGGCTAAATAGCCAAATTCCTCTTCAGGAGATAACTGGATCGCTTGATCAGCCAATGATGAAGCTTTGTTTAGTAGGTCTATACGGTTAGGGTTAAGTGCAAATATTCTAACGTAAGTGTGCGAGAGTAAATAGTGATGGTATGCACTTTGAGGGTTTTTCTGAATTTCTTTGACGATCTTATTTTCGAGTGCAATTAATTCAGAGTCGTCGGCAATCCAGGCCTGTATTTCGAGATCTCGGTCACTGTTTAAGGCAAAGCTATTGTTGCTGGAAAAAATTCCTAAAAAAGTCATAATAACAGTGGACAAGATCAGATTTTGAATACATCGATGTAGTAGGAATAATGATGTTGCCCTGGTCAATGAGCCATCAACCACATTTAATAAATTCTTGTAACAGGGCATAAATACTCCGTATTGAAACTCAGTTTCGAAATTCCCCTAATTAACTTATCGGTCAAATTTGCTATTTTTTAATTTAATATATTAAAAAAGTTAAAAAAAATAATTTATTTAATTAATTACAATTGTTTATAAGTATATTTTGTGACCCGATTTTGTTGGAAAAAAATTTAATAGGAAAAAAAACACTGCTGTAATGTAATGGGTATTTAGACATCATTTCAAATATAAGTGTCTATAAAATGACAATTTATTGCCTTTTTTAGTTCCAAACTTTTCAATATTTAGCAACAGTAATTAATCAATTTTTGCCTAGCGACGATAAGGACCAAGTGCAAAAAGGGGCTTTATGGTTACTGGAATGAAAAAAACTCGAATTCTGATTACTACTTTTCTTTATTTAGTGTTTGTCGGTGTAATTGGAACTCAGAAATCAACTCTTTTGAGTTACTTTGACAGTTTGCTAAACCGCCCCAATATTGAAGCAGTAGAAGATGTTTCGATAACTGTTTCTGGAAGGCTGAACGAAACTTCAGAAGAACTAAGATATGCCAATATTTTATTAGTCGATTCGGTCTTATCCATTGTAAAAAATTACTACGTTGATTCAGGAAGAGTAGCTGAAAAATTGATTTTTGACGCAATACTTTTTTCGCTTGAAAGTAGTCTAGATTTAAATGTGAAAAACTTTGCAAACGAAGTAGTTTTAACACTAGATGATCAAGAATTGGAACTTGCTATTCCCTTTGAATTTGGTCATGAGCAACTGTTAAATTATGTATTCCAGATTAGTAGATTTATCAGTAATAAAGTGGAATTATTTGATAGTTCTAAGAGATTCTCAAATAGACAGGAACGTTCTTTAGTGTTTCTGCTTCGAGGTTTGGTAAGCACCTTAGATGCTCATAGCAATCTATTGTCAAAAGATTCTTATAAAGAATTAAAACAAGGAACAGAAGGTACTTTTGGAGGGTTAGGAGTCCTGGTTGGAATGCGAGACCAGTTGTTAACAGTGATTAAACCCTTGCCTCGAAGTCCAGCAGAAAGGGTAGGTATCACTATAAAAGACCGTATTCTTTCTATAGATGGTATGGATACTTATGGCTATTCTTTGGGTGATTTAGTTGAGCACATGCGTGGAGATCCAGGTACTAATGTAAGACTTTCGTTACTTAGAGAAGGGGCTATGTCTACTCAGCAGATTTCGGTAAAACGAGAAGTTATCCAGGTAGATTCAGTAACACACAAAGTTATTGATCATCCTTATGGGTATTTAATCTCGATTTATATAGAGAGTTTTACGTCGAGAACTGTAGATGAAGTAAAACTTGCTATCTCTAAATTTAAGCAAAGCTATCCTCATCATGAGCTTAAAGGCGTGATCTTGGACCTCAGGTCAAATCCAGGTGGCCTTTTAGATCAAGCTGTGAAAGTAGCAGATCTCTTTTTAACCCATGGAGTAATCGTTTCAACAAAAGGAAGAAGTACTGAAGTAGAAATGGCTTATAACCAAGAGAGTGCTGAAATAAAGTGTCCAGTGGTGGTTCTGATAAATGAGGAATCTGCATCTGCAAGTGAAATTGTTGCAGGGGCTCTTCAAGATCATGATCGAGCGATCGTAATTGGGCAACCGAGTTTTGGAAAAGGATCTGTTCAGACAATTTTTGAGCTGCCAGATGACAGAGCTTTGAAACTAACAATTGCTCGCTACTATACACCTTCAGGGATTTCGATTCAAAACATTGGAATCTTTCCAGATATTTGGCTTCAACCTGTATATAATCTTGATAAAAATAATAATCTATTGGGAGAATATCGTTATAAGAATGAGAGATTTTTGAGCAATCGATTACTTAATAAAAATGATATTCCTAAAAATGATAAGCAGAGTACCTTGTTCAAAGGGTTTTATCTCAAAGAATATAACAATGAATTTGAGTCAGATAATTCTCTTGATCGAGAAATGGAAACAGCTTTTTTAATCTTCAAGCAGATTTATAAAGTATATAAAAAGAGAGTACCTAGTTTCAATATTCGAGCGAGCCATTGGGTTAGTCTTGCAGGTAAGGATCTTACTAAAAAAGTTTCTCAATGGTCAGGTGAGGTAGATAAATATTTGAGTGAAAAACTTAAGCTTGAATGGAGCAACGATTCCAAAATGGTGAATAGCTCTGAGCCTGTTTTCAAGCTTAATAAAACAGTTAAGAAGGCCTTAAAACCTGGTGAATTTGTGAAGATCCCTTACCAGGTTATAAATACCAGTGACAAACCAATGGGGCGTTTATCTATTTTTATACGTAATGAGCATCCTGAGTTTGAAACTTATGAAAAACTTCTCAGTTCAATAGAACCAGGGCAAATATTGAATGATGAGATTAAAGTTCACATCCCAACTTTTTGGAAATCTGGTAAGTTGAATTTTGAAATAGGACTAGCCGCAGGCGGAAGAGCTATTTCTTCACTAAATAAATTTACTAGCTTTGAAATTACCGATAGGCAGACCCCAGAGATAGGCATTTCTATAGATCTGGTCAATGAAGCTGGAGGAAAGATTGCAGGAGAGCTTGAGGCTAATGAGCACGCGAAAATAGCTGTTTATTTGAGGAATAAAAGCAAAGTAGAAGCTAAAGACCTTAATGTCAGATTGATGAATTTGGCTGGTAAGCAACTAAATATTTTAGATGATAAAGAAGTGGTTGGTAGCCTAGCTGCACATCAAGAAAAAATAGTTTATTTCGATGTTTCAGGTGCAGATGCTATGTTCACGAAAGATATTGGTTTGGGTCTGATAGTTGAAAGTAATGATTTAGAATTACCTGTTAAGAAAAAGGCTGCAATTGTAGCGGTTCCCTCTGTAAAAAGGGATAAGAATAGATTGATTCGAAAATAAGTGTTGTGTGTGGGTCCTGAATAGGATTTGCGAGGTGGGTATGGCGCGTAAAAACTTAGCTTTAGTAATTGGTGAGCTTTACCACCCGCGAATGGTTCATGTATTTGAGCACTTAAGCGAGTTTTTTAATGTTTCTGCTTACGTAATCCAAAGAGATCAAATTCTCAAGAAGATACCAGGTAGTTTTAATACACTACTTTTCAAGAGCGATGATCAGACCCCTGGATATATGCGAGGTTTAGAGTCATATTTAGGTGATAAGGACATAATTATCTGTATCAATATTGGTTCTTTCAGCTCATTGCAGGCTGCTAGAACAGCCAAAGAAAACAATATACCTTTAATTTGTTATACTACCGACAACGATATAAGTATTTATCAAAATTACCCAAATATTAAAGCTATCCAAGACTTCCTTGCTGAAATGGTTAAGATTTTTCTTGTCCCTACAGAAGGGGTTGCTAAGGATTTGATAGGAGCCGGAATTTCCCAAGAAAAGCTAAAAATTCTACCTCCGCGTGTTGATACTATACGGTTTGCTGCTAGTAAAGACAAACGCATGAAATTTCGTAACTATATAGGTCTTAATGGCTCTGATCGGGTGATTTTGTTTTATGGAGACATTGAGAGGTCAGAGCAACCAGACCTTGTGTTAAAGGCAATAAAAATTCAGCAAAGTCTCAGCAAAGATTTTTATAGTAATATTAAGGTTATTTATTTGGGGCAGGGTGAGTTTAGCAAGGAATTGCAATACTTATCTTATAAACTAGGGCTGGGTGGGCAAACTTATTTTCTTAATCAAGATCCAGAGCCCTTTTTATCTGACTTATTTTGTGCTTGCGATCTCATAGTGTTTCCAAATTGCTTGAATAAAGATAAACTTCCTTTGTTTCCATATCAAATGTTAGAGGCTATGAGCGCTGGAGTAATTCCTCTTGTAGAAGAAAATGGGATATTTGCAGACCTCTTATCTTTTGATGAGCTAAATTGGGATAAAGGTTCTTATGAATCCTTGGCTTTTCTAATGAATAAAGTTTTAAAAGATGAAGAAATATTTTATGACTTGAAGCAGATAGTTGCGAGAAAAGTAGCTAGTTTTGGAGATCAAAGTATCGCTAGGCAAATCTTTAGTCAAATTCATTCTTTGGTGGAGGCTAGCAAGCGCAAGAAGAACCCTGAAATGTCTTGGGATGTATGGGAACAACAGTCACTTATTGAAGAACAAACAGTTGAACTTTTAGAATGTATAGATGATATCGATAAGGAAGCCCTGAGTTTACCAGACCGTAGTAGGCTTTTAACCATTAAAGCTCAAGCATTAATGACGGGTAAGAATTTTGAGCAGGCCCAGAGTTATTTTGAATTGGCTATAAAAACTCATAGTAAAAATTCAAAAGCATTTTGTGGCTTAGGATATCTAGCCTGGTATAGCTATAATCATGAAGATGCCATTAGGGCTTTTAAGAAGGGTTTGGCATTATCACCTAATAGTCATCAATGTGTTTTGGGAATAGCCCTAGTCTATAAGCGTCTAGGTATGATAGAGGATGCTATTTATTGGACTGAAAAGTCGATTGTTAGGGGCGCACCGGGCAATTTGGCTTTCAAGGCATTGGTTCAAGCTTGTTGCGAAAGTCATGAGACGGAATATGCTATTGCGTCCTTAGAGAGAGTTTTGGATCTTGTTGGAGATGATGCTATCTTGATGAGGGGGCTTGGCCAGCTATATTTGAAAACAGGTCATGTAAAGATTGGACATCAGATATTAGATAAGTACCTGCCTGTAGCACTGCCTAGCAAAAAAAATTAGGTCTATTTTTTAAAAATTCGAGAGAAAAAGCTCTTTTCAAGCTGTAAAGACTCGGTAGGTTTCTTTGAAACTTCAAGCTTTATAGTCGAATGTTTGATCGTCGCCTCACAATTAGGGCAGTAGCCTAGAAGGTCTTTCTTTCTGCTCTCTTTGGTCTTTGTAGGCTTGAAAATGACTTCCCGCAATATTGAGTCAAGGTACTGATCAACTGTCATTTTCCGATATTTAGCATCTTTCTTAACTCTCTCATAGACATCTAAGGATATTTGTGTAGTACGTCCCTCAATGTTTTTTTTTACTGATTTGTTCTTAGCTCCCTGACTCATAAAATAGATCCCAAGATTTAGAAGAGGGTAAAAACTATATTCTAATGCCGGTAGATCCGAACCCACTTGTCCTTAGACCTTTTTGGTCGAGCATTGGAATTTTGTAACATAAGTTCAATACCATTTGTGCAATTCGGTCCCCTTTACTAATATTAAAATCAGAATCGGAACTATTCCACAATAGTACACAAATTTCATCTGGGTAGTCTGCATCTATGGTTCCGACTCCATTGCTAAGACATATGCCATGTTTGTAGGCCAGTCCAGAGCGAGCACGGATTTGCAATTCTGGGATGCACCCTTGTGGTACCTGATCCCAGCTCACTCCTTCAATACTGACACCTGTCGGAACTTTAGCTTTGTGACCAGCTTTAATGCAAAGATTGCTTGTTGAGACGAGATCCGCCCCTGCACTTTTCGTTGTTTGATAGACTGGAGCAAATTCGGGACTATATTTTAGCTTTATCATAGTTTCCTTCTAGAATTCTGGCAAAAAAACCAAGCTATGACACTAGCTGCTGCTAGTGTTTTTACAAGTGAAAAATCAAAAGTTAGGTGCTTGGTTTTTGCCCGAAAGCTTCTTTACGGCTTAACTTTATTCGACCCTGGCGATCAATATCAATAACTTTGACTAGAACTTCATCACCAAGCTTTAGGACCTCTTCAGTATTCTTTACTTTTTGATCTGAAAGTTGGGTGATGTGGCAGAGTCCGTCAAGTCCAGGTTTAATTTCTATGAATACACCGAAGTCGGTTAGTCTAACTGCTTTGCCAAGGAAAACATCACCAACCTGAGGGTTGCTGGTGAAAGCGCGAATCATTGACTTAGCAGCTTGAGCTGCTGTGGCGTTGGGCGCCACTATGCTAATGAGGCCTTCTTCTTCGATATCCATTTTTACACCGGTTTCGGAAGTAATTTTCTTGATACTTTTTCCACCAGGACCAATTAGATCACGAATTTTATCTTGCTTGATCTTGAGCTTAAAAATCCGAGGTGCGTGAGGAGCTACTTCTTCTTCGGGCTGTGAGATGGTGGCATTCATCTTTCCTAGAATATGAAGTCTGCCTTCCTTGGCTTGCTCAAGAGCTTCACGCATAATGTCTTTGGTGATACCACCAATTTTAATATCCATCTGTAGTGCTGTAATTTTGTCTGCAGTACCACAGACTTTGAAGTCCATATCACCAAGATGGTCCTCATCCCCAAGGATGTCTGAAAGGATTGAATACTCTTCTTCTTCCTTAACGAGGCCCATAGCAATTCCTGCAACAGGTTCCTTAATTGGTACCCCTGCTTGCATCAAAGCCATTGTTCCAGAGCAAACAGCTGCCATAGATGAGCTACCATTTGACTCTAAGGTTTCAGAGACTATTCGGATGGTGTAGCCAAACTTACTTACCTCAGGAATCACAGGGATTAATGCTTTGCGTGCTAGCGTACCATGCCCAATTTCCCTACGACCGGGTGAACGCTGCATACGAGCTTCTCCTACACAAAAGGGAGGGAAGTTGTAGTGAAGCATAAATCGCTGTCTATGGTCTGAGTCCCACAGGGTTTCTATGCGTTGTTGGTCTTCATCGGCAGCCAAGGTTACACTTGCGAGGGCTTGTGTTTCTCCTCTGGTAAATAAGGATGACCCATGGGCGCTTTGAAGTATGTTAGTTTCACAGCTGATTGTGCGAATATCCTTTAGGCCTCTCTGGTCTATGCGAACTTTGTCTTTCAAAATCATGGAGCGCATATGTTCTGATTTAAGCTTAGACCATAGCTCTTTGATCTCTGTTGCTAGCGAGGGGTCATTTTCAGGATTTAGTCGTTCAACTACATCAGCTTTACCTTTAGATAAAGCTTCATTTCGAGTTTGTTTGTTGCTAATTGCAAAAAACTCTCTTAAAAGGGGTTGAGCCACCTCTTTAACTTGTGCAAGTAGTTCTGAATTTTCAGCCTTTGGTGCAAGTTCCCATTTTGGCTTGCCAATCTCTTTTTGTACTTCTAACTGCATGTCAAATAGAGGCTTCATAGCATCGTGAGCATGCTCGATAGCATCGAGCATTTCTTGTTCACTAAGAAAATTTGCTCCAGCTTCGACCATAAGAACTGCGTCTGGCTTACAAGCTATATTTAGATCAAGATCACCTTCTGCTCCTTCAGGCGGGTCGATCAGATATTGACCATCCTTTAATCCAAGCCGCAATCCTGCTACTGGACCATCGAAAGGAATATCGCTGATCATTAAAGCTGTGCTAGCTCCCATAAGGGCCAAGGTGCTGGGGCTGTAACCAAACTCATAGGAAAGGACTGTGGCTGTAATGACAGTTTCGTTGCGAAAATCTTTGGGGAAACATGGGCGAAGGGGACGATCAAGCACACGAGCTGTAAGGGTCGCTAGATCGCCAGGTTTTCCTTCACGTTTAACAAATCCAGGAGGGATCTTTCCAACAGCATAAGATTTTTCGATATAGTCTACGCCTAGAGGGAAAAAGTCAGTGTTAGGATTTGCTTCTTTTGCAGCACAGACAGTTACCAGTACCTGGGTTCCTCCTGAGGAAACCATAACAGTGCCATTAGCTTGTTTAGCAAACTTATCAAACTCAAATTTTATGATCCGGTTGTTTATCGTTACTTCACGGATTGTGGACATAATTAAATCCTTTAAAGGGAATGATGATAACCGCTGGTAGATTGATTATATATTTAAGAATAAAAAGAGTCATTTGACCAGGGTTAGTGGATATAGCAGCTCTGTGATGCAGCGCTGCCATGTGAGGTATGTGCTTACTTACGAATACCAAGTTCAACAATAAGCTTCTTATAGCTGGGAGCATCATTAGTATGAAGGTAGTCAAGGAGCCTTCTTCGCTGGCCTACGATTTTCATCAATCCTCTACGGGAATGATGATCCTTCTTGTTCTTTTTGAAGTGATCATTTAGGTAATTTAATCGCGAGGTCAATAGTGCGATTTGCACTTGAGGAGAGGCAGTGTCCTTTTCATTCAATTGAAATTTTTTGATGATTTCTGTTTTTCGCTCTTTGCTGAGAGACATTCGTAACTCCAAATTTTGATTGACGGAGCATCAAGCTAACCCCCTCAAACTAATATATTTCTTTACTCGATTCACAAAAAGGAATTGTTTGCGAAGCTTGACAGCGAGTAGTGTAACACTGAAACCTATACTAATTTGTGCAATACCTCAAGTTAAATCATGGAACTGAAGGAGCTATTTGTTACTCTAGCCAAGGTGGGGTGATTAAGAATTAATCATTTTACTTGACATTTTCCTAATTTTTTTTTATATTTATACGGCATTTTAAAGCATACTAATAAGAATTTTAAGCTGTTATATTCGACGTTAAAGACGCAGTAGTTGTTGGCACTCCCTTTAGATCCTCTTCTTGGCTTTAGAATGGTTGACTTACTCAATTTTTACCAAGCTACCAATATTATATAAGAAAAGAGGAATCCAATGAATTTCAAGACTGGTGATAAAGCCGTTTACCCTTCTCACGGGATCGCAGAAGTTAGAGGAATTGAAGCAAGAAATGTTGGAGGCCACCAAGTTCAGTGCTATGTCATGGATATTATGGCTTCAGGTGCAACTGTAATGGTACCGGTTTCTGCTACAAAGCGGGCGGGTATTCGAAATTTAAGCACACCTGGTGAAATTGAAAACATTATGAATGTCATGAGGAAACCAGCAAGAATAGCTCAAAGAGCCTGGAATAAGAGGTTTCGAGAGTTTAATGAAAAGTTACGCACAGGCTCAGCCTGTGAAGTAGCTGAAGTTTATCGGGATTTGAAAACCCTCGAGAAGACAAAGGATCTGTCTTATGGAGAAAAACAAATCCTTGAAAAATCAAAAAAATTAGTTGTATCTGAGATTAGTGCCGCAAAAAATGTGGCTGCTTCTGAGATCGAAGTTGAGTTAAGTAAATGTTTCCCTACAATCTGAATTAGCAAAATTTCCTACCCAAATCTTCGTCCCCATGCTTATTATAGGCCATTTAAGGGGCGATTCTTATGTACCTTCTAAATATAATGGCAGTTAGTCTTGATGGGAAGATATCTTCCCACGGTGGCGAATCTGACCATGAGCGCATGACAAGTGGTTTTATAAATGAGACTGACCATGAATTGGTGGAACTAGAGCTTCAACAAGCTGACGCTGTGGTGATTGGTGCTGATACTTTGAGAGCAAGTAAACGAATTTGGACTATCAAAAACTGCAAGGATATTTTCCCACCCTGGTTTATCTTCACAAGAAGAGGCTTCGACCCTGATCTGGATTTCTGGAACCAAAATTTAGTACAGCGAATATTAGTTTCTCCTAAATTGCTTGAAAGAGAAGATCATTGGAATAAAAATGTAGAAAATATTGCCTACGGAGACAAGAAACCAGCTTCTTTTTTATATAGAAATCTTGAAGGTAGAGGCTTTAAAAAGGTTGTTTTGTTTGGAGGAGGTCATATAAATGAGATGTTCTATCGAGAAGGTCTTGTAGATGGGCTTCAGCTGACTCTTGCTCCCATGATTGTGGGCAAAAAACATGCTAGTTCCTTTGTTAATCCAAATTTATCTGCAAATATCGACCTTAAGCTAGAGTCTTCCCAGGTGTCAAAAAATCATGTATTCTTGAGGTATAGCGTCAAAAATCCATGAAATTTTCAAATTCCTGTTAGCAATGCTAGTGAAGAGGTTTCTATGTCATTAAGGATTAGAACTAATGTCATGTCGCTCGTCGCACAGCGCCATTTTGGAGAGTCTGGATCACGAGTCAAAAAGCATATGGAAAGGCTCTCTTCTGGTCATAGAATCAACAAATCTGCAGACGATGCAGCTGGTCTTGCTATCTCTGAATCGATAAGATCTGATGTTAGGTCACTTGCTCAAGCTAGACGAAATACAGTTGACGGTGTTTCTCTGATTCAAGTTGCTGAAGGTAGTTTGAATGAAATAGGAAGTATAGTGATTAGGCTCAAAGAATTAGCGATTCAGGGAGCGTCTGATAATATCGGCTCTAGAGAAAGAGGGTATTTAAACCTAGAGTTTATGCAATTAAAAGATGAAATTGATCGAATTAGCCTATCTACAGAATTTAATGGAACAAGGTTGCTTACTGGTAAATCTGAAAACTTGCCGGAACCTATCCTTGAAAAGCATCAATTTCCTCCATATGAAATTCAAGTCGGTAAAGACTATCATGAATTAACAGACTCTTTGGATTTGGATAATCCTGTAAATATAATCCGTCTCAATTTTGAAAGTCTGAATTCTATGACAGACGGAGAGAACTCTTTGGGAATCGGATCGCCTGCAAATGAAGAGGGGACGCGCGTTGATTCAAAAGTTGCTGCCCAGAATTCTATAAGGATATTGGATGAGGCTGTGAATAAGCTATCGAGCTATCGAGCGACCTTAGGCTCTCTGCAAAATAGGTTAGAGGCTACAGATAGGAATCTCGGAATTCGTATCGAAAATCTATCAGCTGGTAGATCGCGAATAATTGACGCTGACTTTGCCAATGAAACTGCAGAATATACCCAGTGGAATATTTTAAATCAAGCAGGTGCCTCGGTTTTAACCCAGGCCAATCAGCTTCCACAAGTAGCTTTGCAATTACTCCAGAATACCTAATAAAAACTTGTCATATATTTGGCATCAATAATATTTGACATAAGAAACAAACTTCCTAGTAAGATCCTATTTCAATTTACCGGCAATTTGATATATGGCGAAATTTCATCCGATTAAGCTGAGTAAACTCCGGAAATAAGAGTTGGCATTAAACTTGCTCTATAGTTAAGTGCAAGATAACTCTTCTAGGAATCTTCATAGGCAGGAGAGAGGACTATGCTTAAAAGTATCTATACACCCTTATCAGGAGCCATAGCTTCAGAGAGGGTTTTGGAGATTATCGCAAATAATTTAGCAAATGTGAGTACAACAGGGTTTAAAGGTGAAAAGGTCTCATTTAAGCTCCTAGAATCTGAACCTTATAAGAATTATAAAGATCCATTGCCCCCTGCTAACTATAAAATTCCCTTTGAGGAATTAATGCCTTTTCGAGGGAATGAAGTAGCATATGTTGGTGTCTCAGGTGTTAGCAGAGATATGACCCAAGGGTCTCCTCAGGCCACTAAAAACCCATTTGATATTATGATCGAGGGAAAAGGTTTTTTCTCTGTCCACACAAAAGAAGGGGTTCGCTATACCCGCAACGGTGCTTTTGGTCTTAGTAAAGATGGTGCATTAGTTGATAAAAATGGTTTTCCTGTCCTTGGGGAGAAAGGTAATATTTTTCTTCACGGTCAAAATGTAGAAATTAATCATTTAGGTGAAGTCTACCAAGATGGAGAGTTGGTAGATACCCTTTTAATAAATGAATTCAAGAACCCAACAAATTTAGAAAAAGTGGGAATGAACCATTTTCTCTACAATGGCTTAGAGGAGGAAGTTACAACCGTGGAATATCCAGGCATTAAACAAGGTTTTCTAGAATCTTCAAACGTAAATGCAATTAAAAACCTTACTGATATGATCCTTGCTCATCGATCTTATGAGGCTTATCAACAAGCTATCAAAAACTATGATAGTATGATGGAAAAATCCAATAATACTTTAGGTGAAGTTCAAGGCTAATGAACATATTAAATACCTGCAGCTGTGTGGGTCACATAGGAACCAACAAAGAGGAGTAGATTATGATTAGATCGTTATTGACAGCTGCAACAGGCATGGAAGCTCAGCAATTAAATATTGATACTATCGCTAATAACCTTGCAAATGTAAACACTACTGCATTTAAGCGTTCTAGGGCAAATTTTCACGATCTTTTATATCAAACATTAAGAGCCCCTGGGCAAAGTGCTACTACGGGAACAGTTGTGCCAAGTGGTATTCAGATTGGTACCGGTACTAAACTTTCATCGGTCGACAAAATGTTTTCCGAGGGAGCTATCCAAGTAACTGGTAATGAACTAGATCTGATGATTGAAGGCGATGGATTCTTCCGTATTCAAAAGGATGATGGTGAGATTGCATTTACTCGAGATGGTCACTTTAGTAAGGACAATGGAGGGAGAGTTGTAACAGCGGATGGTTATCCATTGATTCCAGAAATAATTATTCCGCAAGGTTCCCAAGATTTTCATGTTGGTTATGATGGTACTGTTACTGTTAAAATTGCTGGAGAAACACAGGAAATAGGTCAAATTTTGTTGGCAGATTTTATTAATCCTACCGGTTTAGTCTCTTTGGGAGGTAATTACAATTCCCCCTCGCGTTCAAGTGGAGAGGCTGTTGTTGGTGTTCCTAATCAAAATGGTATGGGTAGGCTGGGGCATCAACAGCTCGAAAGCTCGAATGTCAATATAGTGGAAGAAATGGTCAATATGATAACTGGCCAAAGAGCATATGAAATAAACTCAAAAGTGATTCAAACGGGTGATCAGATGCTTCAAACAACCACTAATATAAGGTAAAAAATCTTGCGTGACTTTTTGGTAATTCGTGTTTACATTATTTTTATTTTGATAGGATCTTTATTCCTTACTCACTCTGCCTTGGGTGAAAATTACAGCTGGTCTTTCACTGATAAAGTTCCTAAAGATTTTAAGAAAATTCCAAATTTGCGGATGAAGCTTAAGTTCAAGGAATTTGTATCCGTCGATACCGACTGGATTGAAGCTGATGATCTTGTAAGTTGTACTATTGAGTCAGAAGAATGCAAAGATTTTTTAAATTTAACATTGATGAAATCACCCAGCCCAGGTAAAAAAAATAAGGTTTCACTTTCAATAATTAAAGAACAATTACTTGAAGAAAATCCTAACTTAGATTTTGAATATGATGAGCGTAGTCATGTCGAAATTAGTAGTTCGGCTCTAGAAATATTAGCTGTAGAAGTACAGGAATCTTTTAACAGCCTATTAAATAACTTTAGTCAGACTTTAGATGGAATAAAAATTAAAGTCGAATCTTTAACTCTCTTAAAACGATGGATTGTAAGACCTCATGAATTTCACTTTGAATTTGCCGGTTGGAAATCTCTAATAGAAGAATCCTCTGTTTCTCGATTAATAAAGGAATATCGACAACATGTAAAGTTAGAAGTTAGGGAGATTCCTTTTGATGCTGTCCATGCTCCTACAAAAAGATTGGTATTAGTTAAGTTAATTTTTAAGAAACCAGTACTTGTTATCGAGAAAACAATGCAAAAGGGTAGATCTATCAATAAAGACGCGTTAACGATTGAATGGCGAAAGATTCATTCGAACCTTCACAATTACCCAGGTAATTTTAGTGAGATTAACGGTTTTGTTTTAAAGAGACCAGTATCTCCGGGAAAAATACTTAAGTTTTCTGATATCGAAATGCCTTATGCTATAAATAGAGGCCAGATTGTGCTAATGGAGCTTGGCAGTGATTCTTATGTGGTAACAGCTAAAGTAAAAGCAAAGCAAGATGGTCGACTTGGCGATATTATAGATGTAATGTACCAACCCACCAAAAAAAATCTCAAAGCTAAAATAGTAGCTAACAATTTACTTAAGCAGGTCCCAGCCCTATGAGTCTTTTGTCGAATATATTTTTGATAAGTATGCAACTATTAATGCTGGTTTCTTGTTTTTCGGGGGTGCAAACGATTGAAAGTAGAGTGCCAAATTTATATTCAAGGCATGAGGGGCGGCAGGTATTTAAAGATCCAATAAAAAATAACTCTAAATCTAAATCTCCTGAGGTCTTTGTTCGTAAGAAAAAAATTAAAATTTCTTTACCCTCTGATGAAGATAATTCGGGTAGCCTATATAATCTTGATGATAGAAATAACCAGTTATTCGTCACTTTTAATAAACCTGACGTCTCGGATTTTGTGCATATAAAAATTGTCAATCAAAAGAGCTTAGGTGAAGATAATAGCCCTGAAAATCAAGAGGGTGAAGACGGTTCAAATGAAGAAAATGAGTTGGATGAAGATAAGCTTATAAAGTCAATGCCAAGTTTAGAGCCCTTTGATCTTAAATCAAAGGGTGTCTTAAAGAATATTAAGATGAAAGTAATGCACCGCTACAAAAACGGAGAGTTACTTTTAGCATTTAATCGGAAGTCTACCAGCGAAGAAAATAGCAGATTTATAAAAGTAAGTGCTCGGCTTCCAGCCGAAAACTTACAAGTTACAAATGAAATAACAACAAAACAACTTGCTGATGTACATTTTGTTGAGTTGGGTGAGGATGAAGCTATCGATAAAAAGTCAAGCTCATGGGAAGATGAATATACGCTTAGACTTAGTGGTTTTAGTGAAGCTGATTCTAAACTTGCTGCTGAGTTGGATATGAAAAGACGAGAATTAATGGACATAAAAGAGCAACTAGCAAATCGCTTAAAGTCACTAGGGGCTGAGCGTCGTCAGATGGCAAAAGAAAGAGAAGCTTGGATTGAAAAAAATAAGCAAGCAGATAAAAAGGTAGCAGAAGTCAACCAGAAACTTGAGGAACAAAAACAAGAGCTTGTACAAAAAGATACTGAATTGAGTGCGAAAAATCAGGAAATTGAAGCTTTAACAAGACCGGAGGATAAACCTGAAAACAATGAAGCGGAGTAGCTTAGCTACCATCATATTTTTGTTTGTGAGTATTCTAAATGATTTTAACTCGGCCATTGCGCAGCGCGCACGGCTTAAAGATTTGACCAATATCAAGGGAGTGAGAAGCAATAAAATCTTTGGTTATGGTGTAGTTTTTGGGCTTGCTGGAACGGGAGACTCTGCTGCATCAGTAAGCAGTCGGGAAACCGTTTCGCAAATGCTTACCAAGTTGGGTGTTAAGTCAAATCCTGAGCAACTTGCATCAGGAAATTTTGCTTCAGTTCTAGCTACTGCTGAGTTACCTCCTTTTGCTCGAAGTGGTGACCGTGTCAATATTAGAATATCTGCAAATGGAGATGCTACTAGTTTGGCTGGTGGTACCCTGCTTCTAACCCGGCTTAAAGCAGGGGATGGGCAAGTCTATGTGGTAGCTCAAGGGCCAGTTGTAATAGGTCAAGCCAATGGGGTTGGACCTTCAGTTTTAACTGTTGCAACTGTACCAATGGGAGGTTTGGTTGAAAGAGAGTTCCTGCCAAAAATAGCACCAAGTGGTAAGTTGATCTTAAGCCTTAAAAAGGCAGATTTCACTACAAATGCTCGGGTATCTCATGCTATAAATACTTATTTTAAAGGTTTCTATGCAAAATCTCTTGACCCCGCCTCAATTAAGGTCCGCGTTCCGCCCCAGTTTCGCTCGCGCCTCGTCGAGTTTGTTGCTGAGCTTGAAGGTTTAAGCGTCACATTAGATCGAAAAGCGGTAGTAGTTCTTAATGAAAGAACTGGAACAGTGGTAATAGGAAATGATGTTTCTCTGGGGCCAGTTACCATTGCACATGGAGATCTCTCGATTAAAGTTAAGAATCCAGAAGATGAAGAAGCAGGAGAAGTGGATCATTCATTGCTCCATCTTAATAAGGTTACTGTTGGAAGCTTAGTAAAATCCTTAAATGAATTAGGTGTCAAACCAAAAGATTTGGTAGGGATTTTACAAGCGATTCACGCAGCTGGAGCATTGCAAGGAGAAATCGTTTTTATTTGATATGGGGAATTGTTGGTGAATATGAAAACTATTACAAAAGAAATCGGGCAGAAATTACCTAATACTCCTTTGAGGAATAATGGTACAGTAAGTACTAAAGTCAAGGGAGAGGAATCAGGCCTCCTAGGTGTTGCTAAGGACTTTAGTTCGCTGTTCTTTGATACTGTTCTACAGAGTATGCGCAAATCGGTTGTTAAATCGGAGTTCATAGGAGGAGGGCATGCGGAAGATATGTATCAAAGTATGTTAGATAGTGAATATGCAAAACTGATTGCCAAGCAGGATCAAACTGGTTTTGCCAAGATGATTGCTGATCAATTGACCAAAATATCGGATGTTTCCCGTTCTACAGCAAATACGATAAAGAAAAATCATGCAATGGAAGCCTATAAAATGGCAAAGCCACCCATAAAATAATTGAAAGTAAAAGTATAGGAGGATTTTATGAATAAAGTTTCCAAGAATGACCATTTAAATGGGCAATTAGCTACCCTAGGCCCTGAGAAAGTTGGAAAAGGTTCTCAGCGTACTAGAGAAGCAGACGGTAAAACGCACAAAGCCACAGGCAGTAGCTATGATGTCGATCTGTCAAGTAAGTCTAGGGCAATGAGGAGTCAACATAAAAAAGCATATGACATTGCAAAGGCAACACCAGGTGTTCGCGAAAAAAAGATTGCTGAGTTGAAGGCAAAAATTCAAAATGGTACATACCAGGTTGACTCTGGAAAAATAGCAGATGGAATTCTAAAAGAAGCGATCCGTGACCACCTAGCCTCAAGTGATTGATGGTGAAATAAATGGGTGTAATTATGGTACGAGTAAATGCTCATTCTGTCTTGAAGTGTATCGATGGTGAACTTAAAAAACTTGAAAAATATGCTCTCTCATTTCCTGAAATTTTTGCTAAAGAGGAGAAAGCTGTCATACAGCATGATATTTTAAGTTTGGAAAAAGTAGGAGCTAAGAAGCATGAACTCTTATCTGGTCTACAGGAAAGTTTGTCGAATTTAGTTTATTTTTGTAGTCAGTTGTCTGAATCTCAGAACATCTCCTTGAGTTCCTTTACTGAAATCAAAGACTACCTTACTGATTTTATAAAGCAAATAGTCGCTAAAAATCAAGTGTTAGTAGAACTTTTGAGCAAGATAATTAGATCATTAGATCAATTGATATCACTCTATCAAGAGATCAAACCCAAGATAGAGAAAAATAGGTTTATTATTGCAAGGCTTCTCCATCATCACCAGGAAAGCTACCGCTTTTGGAGTGAACTTAAGAAAGAAAATAGTTCGAATTATAATTCTAGAGGAGCCAAAAAAAATCAGTCAACAATCTCACAGTTATTTGCAAAAGCGTAGGTAGATTATGGCAGGGTTGTTTCATTCCCTAAATATAGGTTCCGAATCACTTTATGCAAACCGTCAAGGTATTGATACTACCGCTCATAACATTTCCAATGCGCAAACCGAAGGGTATTCGAGACAACGAGTGAGATTGAGTCAAAGAGACCCAATGGAAAAGGCGGGTCTTTTGATTGGTAATGGTGTCTATGTAGGTTCCATAGAGCGCTTTCATAATAAGTTCATTGAGCGGCAGGTAAATCTAGCGCATAACGATGTTGGAGATAGTGAAGCGAGAATGGATTCGCTGACAAGGTTGGGGGAAATCTTTAGCCCTGAACTTAATAGTAGCTTAGCAGACCAATTAAACAACTTCTTTTCTTCTTGGCAAAATTTATCTAAATATCCTGAAGAGTTAACTGTTCGAACTCAAGTAAAAGAACAAGGTGAAAATATTGCAGATTCCTTTCGTCGCATCGATTCGGAGCTTAGAAGGCAAAGACAAGGGATCAATGAATATATAAAAATGACCGCAGAAGAAGCAAGTGAAACCGTCTCGACCATTGCTAATCTAAATGACCAAATTAGGCAAACTGAGGTAGGAGTGCGAAATCCCTCTAATGACCTTCGAGATCAAAGGGATCGTTTAGTTCGAAAGCTTAGTAATATAATTGACATGAACTACTATGAAGATGCTGATGGCATGGTTACTATTCATGGACCGGGAGGGGTACAACTTATTGATCGTGGGCGAGCTGCTAGTATTAAAGTAAGGCAAAATGGAAACAACCAAGGGCTATTTGATCTTATAGTAGTAGACTCTGAAGATAGCTCGGAGAGAAATATTACTGAGTCAGTGAACGGTGGCCGGCTCAAGGGTTTGATTAACATTCGCGATGTAGTTTCTTCGAGCTTGCTTGAAAGTAACAATGAAATGGCAACAAAGTTTGTCGACTTGGTGAATGGCAATCATAGAAGAGGCTTTGGATTAGAACAATTTAGAAATACTAATGGTAGGAACTTTTTTGAGTCGATTTCAGATCCTAAATTTGCCGCACAAAATATCAAGCTCTCCTTGCATGTACTAAATTCCACAGATGCAATTTCAGCTTCAAGCCTACAAAATTCTCCTGGTGATAACGTTGTAGCAAACAACATCGCTAGAATACAGTCTAGCAAGGTGTTTACCGATACTGACGCAACTCTAAATGAGTATTATGCCGACTATGTCGGCGTCTTGGGGATGGAGACCGTAAGAGTAAAACAAGTTAACGAATCCGATCAAATTATAATGGCAGATTTACAGTCTAGACGCGAGGCAGTATCAGGTGTCTCGTTAGATGAAGAGGCCACTAATCTTATACGCTGGCAGACAGCGTTTACTGCATCTTCAAAAGTTGTGACTACAGTAGATGAGATGTTGCAAACAGTATTAAACTTGAAACGCTAAAGGTTCTTTGAATGCGCATTTCTGAAAGACAAAAATATTGGGTTGCAAATCGTCGAATTGATAAAGGGCGAACTAATAATACCCAGGCTCTCGATATTCTCTCAACTCAAAAACGAATTAACAAGCTTCATGATGATCCTATTGGGGTTGTTCGAAGTCTTAAACTCAAAGATCGTTTGTCTGAGATCAAATCCTATAAAGAGAATATCGACTACTCAAAAGGCTTCTTGGACGTTACTGAAACTGCAATTTCTAATTTGCATCAGAGGATTGAAAGAGCTCAAGAGTTAGCGATTTCGATGGCAAACGATACTTATGATGGGATAAATCGCGGCATAACAGCGAAGGAAGTTAAAGAAATCATGAATGAAGTAAGCTCACTTGCAAATAGTAAGTATGGGGCTAAGTACGTTTTTTCAGGGTTTCGTAGTTTGTCTCCCGCTGTCGATTTAGATGGAAATTTTTTAGGGGATGATGGACAGATCTTTCTACAAATTGGTGAGGAACAATATAAACGCATTAATATACCTGGTAGAGAGCTTTTTGAAGCTAACCCTGATGAACGTCAAGAAGGACACTTTAATCTGTTAGATGCGCTTGGTCTGCTATTACATGGTCTAAATCATGACGACAAAGAAGCTATTTACAAGAGCATTGGTGAATTTAGTTTCCAATTAGATAAATTATCAAGTTTCCAAGCTAGTGTCGGTGCCACTTGGAAAGCAATCGAAGAAGCTGATCAAAAGCTCGATTATGATGAACTACAAAAAAACACTTTCCTATCAAAAATTGAAGATGCCGATATCTACAAAGCAACATCTGACTTCAAAAGGACCGAAGCTGTGCTTCAGAGCACATTGCTTGCCTCGAATAAACTACTCCAACCATCTTTGCTAAATTTTATGCAATGAATAGCATAAAACGTTTATGATTCTGTTTCAAATAAGTCACTTGAATTAAACTCTAGCGATAAATCAATTGTAGCAGCACAAGAGCTAAAGCAGCGAAAAGTCACTCAGAAGCGTGGGACTGTAGCGAATTGCAGGGTTCGATACCCCGACTTTTAAGAAGTAACAAGAGAAATTAAAAATTGTAACTAACTTATTAATCTTAAGTAGTTAAGCTCAAAATTAATTTATCCTATAATAAAGGACGATCGTCTATAATATAAGAGGAGTGCTTGGATATGCTTGCGATACCCATACAATTTCGATTATTTCGGAATATTCTGATATTAATCGGTATCATTACCCAGATTTCATGTGGCGAATCAGAACTGAAGTCTGATTCAATCAAAAAAGTTACAAGTGAAAATATTTCAACAGATCTATCTAACCCTTCAACTGACCTCGAATCATCTGATACGATTGAAGACCCTGATTTAGAAGAAACATTGATGGTAGACTCTGATTCAGAAGATATTCCGATGGAAGTTCCGGATTCGGAAGATAAATTGATTGAAGATCTAGGTTCAAAAGATACATCGATACAAGAATCTGATTTGAAAGATTTCACAGAGACAGACGATGCAGGCCTTCCGTTACTTAGGCAAGGGGAGGGAGATTGTGATAATAGTCTTGAGTGTGCCGAAAATCTCGTGTGTGTGAATCAGAATGGAGAGAAGGAAGAGAAAGATAGCAATGGGCATGGCTTTACATTTGTGATTGAAAACGATATTGATCAGCCAGGACATGACACCTGTGAGCTTCCCAACGAAAATCAATTTGATATTAATGAAGATGATATAAAATATGCACCAAATACGCTTGTAGTAATGAGCAACAATAAATGGTATTTTGTCTACTGCTCAGAGCAAGATGTAGAAATATCTAGGGACATGAATAAAAAGCAGACTTGGGTAAAGTATGGTGCAAGAAATCTAGGGATACTGGATGGTCCAATGCTTTATTGCCCGGAAAAAGGTGGAGGACTTTCTCCCTCAACATGTAAGTGCAGTAATGAAATAGAAAATTATCATGAGAAAAGGAAATCGGACCCGTCAAAATTTGAAGATGATACACCAGCTCCTGGATCGATTACACCTAATGAAGAAATTTATATTGGACCAAATAATAATATGAATGCTTGTCTCAAGGTGGTCAAGAAGAAGTCCAATGGCTCACTTCAGATACATTCTCCGTGCGCGTTGGAGCCTTGGAAAACTTATCAAAAGTGTAAACAAGAGGGAGACTATAATGTACTTTTGAATGATTATATTGGCCCAGATGGTTTGAGCGAAAACGTACACAATCTAGACTGCAGTGAATTCAGATTAAACCAAGTAGAATAAATGATAAATAATCTCCGAGTATACCAATTTTTTATTGTCTTTATGCAAATCAAGAAAATTCAAGTGGAAAACCCATCCAATGATCTGATTTTGTTTCCTGAAAATTCGAGATTTTCCAGTTTTAGATCTGATAATTTAAAAGTTGCTTACATTTTAAGACCCTGGTAGATTCTTTTGAAATATCGTAAGATCTAGTTTGTGTTAAAACATGCTAATTTTGCGGATACTTGTTTCTGGCCTCAGTTACATTGGCTAGTTCATCCGAATATGAGGAATCTAAATTCTGAGTGTGACTAGCATAAACGGTTTATACCATTAAGAGCTGCAACCCTGTAAGCTTCAGCCATAGTAGGGTAGTTGAACGTGGTATTTATGAAGTACTTAAGTGAGTTTGATTCGTCATCTTGACACATAATTGCTTGACCAATGTGAACAATTTCCGCAGCATTTTGACCAAAGCAATGTATCCCAAGGATTTGCAAAGTCTCCGAATGAAATAAAATTTTAAGCATTCCTACTGTTTGACCGGTGATTTGTGCCCTTGCAAGATGACGAAAAGAAGAATGCCCAACCTCATATGGGATTTTCATGTCGGTCAGCTCTTTTTCTGTTTTTCCGATGCAAGAAATTTCTGGACTCGTATATATCCCTACTGGGATATCTTTGACTAAAGAATCGTCACAGTCTGGGTTGAGAATATGACACGCAGCAAATCTACCTTGATCATAAGCGGAGCTTGCTAGAGAAGGAAAACCAGTTAAATCCCCCACAGCATAAATGTGAGAGCGACTTGTTTGGCAGTGTTCGTTAACTTTGATATGCCCCCGACTATTTCTCTCAATTTTCAATTCTTCTAAGCCCAGATTCTCTGAGTTGCCAGTGCGGCCGGTAGCAAACAAGATAATGTCAGATCGAATACGTTTACCTGATTTTAGCTGAGCAATAACACCATCATCTAAGGTTTCCAAATTCTCGAGTTCCTCATTGTTTCGAATAAGAACTCCTTGATCGCGTAAATGGTACGATAAGGCATCAGAGATTTCGTCGTCTAAAAAGCTTAACAAACTAGAGCGGGTATTGATTAGGTTTACTTTTTTTCCTAGTGCTCTAAATATACTGGTGTACTCACAGCCAATAACTCCAGCGCCATAAACAGTCACAGTTCTTGGTTTAATGTCTAAAGTCAAGATGGAGTCAGAGTCGAAAATTCTAGGGTGCGAAAAATCAATATTATTAGGCTGAAATGGTCTTGATCCAGTTGCAAGAATTACGTGCTTACCAGAAACCAGAACTCTTTTACCATCTAATACTTCTATTTCAATTGTATGCTCATCTATTAGCGTAGCATTTCCATGGATGACCTCAATTTCATTTCTTAGATAGTGGTTGGTTCGCATCTGTACTTGCTTTGCGATCACTGTTTTTGCTCGTTTGAGTAAATCAGAGAAAGACAGGCTTCCACTGTCGATAATACTGCTAAATATCGAGTCGGACTGCAAGGTTGTTAACCTGTAAGCAACTTGTCTGAGGGCTTTTGAAGGAATGGTTCCTTGGTGGGTGCAGCTCCCACCTACTTGGTGAAATTTCTCAATTATGACGGTTTTAAGTCCCTGTTTTGCAGCTTGCATCGCCGCCCCTTCACCACCTGGTCCACTACCAATGATGACCACATCAAATTTTCGAACTTTTTCTGAGTTCATGAAAAAAGATTCCTTCTCGAGAGAGCGTCAATTAAATTCTGCCTACAAATAGTGCCGTCGGAGTTTAACTTAGACTAGCTTTAGAAAAACAGCAACCATTGCGAAGAAGTCAGCAATAAGTTCCTAATATTAGAGCTTAATATCAATATAAAAAATGGTATAAAATCAAAAGGTGTTTAGCTAAGGTTCAACCGTTGAGCGATTTGTGCTGCCTTTCGAATTTTTTGATAAAAGTAAAAAGCTATGGTCAAGCTTACTGCAAATCATTATGATGCCTCATCAAGTAACCTTGTTGGCTTAAGATGTTGACCTGACTGCATATTAAGGGGTGTAGAATGACAGAAGTTTCTAAAAACAAGGCAAAAGATCTCCATATTAATAAACCTGCGTGGTTAAAAACAAAAATTCCCACAGGTCAGGTTTATTTTGACATTAAAAAAGACCTAAGGTCTCGAAAGCTCGTTACTGTATGTGAAGAAGCAAAATGCCCCAATATTGGCGAATGTTGGAATACCAAAACAGCAACTTTTATGGTTTTAGGTGATACCTGCACTAGAGCTTGCCGATTCTGCAATGTCAAAACAGGGAATCCCGAAGGTTTTCTTGATCTTCAGGAGCCAGCCCAGGTAGCAAAAAGCAGTCAAATTATGCAATTACGTTATGTGGTTATTACAATGGTTGATCGTGATGACTTGGCCGATGGGGGAGCTAGCCATGTGACAAAGGTGATTGACGAAGTAAAAGTTGAAAATCCTGGCATCAAAGTAGAACTGTTAGCAGGAGACTTCCGAGGCTTACACTCAGCTCTTGAGACTATTCTTTGCGCTCGACCTGAGGTTTATGCTCATAACTTGGAAACGGTCGAGCGTCTGACTCCCAGGGTAAGGGATGCAAGAGCTTCATATTTTCAGTCATTAAAAAGCTTAGCTGCCGCTAAAGAACTTGCCAGTTACCCAGTCCTAACTAAAAGTGCTCTGATGTTAGGTTTAGGAGAAAAAAGTTCGGAAGTTGTCAAGAGTATGAAGGACTTGAGGGAAGCTGGTGTTGATTTATTAACGATTGGTCAGTATATGCGCCCAACCCGAAAACATTTGAGCGTTAAGGAATGGGTTGCGCCCGAGGTTTTTAGAGAGTTAGAGGATACTGCAAAAGATCTTGGATTTTTGGGAGTAGTTTGTGGACCTCTGGTAAGGAGTTCGTACAAAGCTAGAGAATTTTTCGAAGAGGCTCAGCTGAAGAGATTAGAAGCCTTAGGAGCCGACTTTGAATAAAGACCTACCCTCACCCTCCAAATTGCCTCCATTGCTCTTCGGTTTCATTTCTTTGAGTGCAAATTTTCTATCAATGCTAAGGAGCTGCTTCAGTCGCAAAGAGACTAAATGGTTTGAGGACAACCTCGAACGAATTTGGTCTCTAAGACCAAAATCAACTTTCGCAAATATGTTCATCAGGCAGGTTTATCATAGTCAGATCATAATTGCCTTTGAAACACTTCTGGAGGTCCTTTTTCCTGGGTGTATCACCTTCGAAGGTATGGAAGAGTTTGGCGCAGAAATTAGTTCCTTGGAAAAGAACAAACAGGGTCAAATCTTAGTAACTGCTCATCTTGGGAGTTGGGAGCTTGTTGGCTATTTAAGCTCGAGAATGGCCCAATGTAAGTTCTATGCTCTCGCAAAACCATCAAAATATAAGATAGCCACAGAAATATTAGATCGAATCCGGTCGAAGATGAAAATATTGGTACTTTGGACTTCTGGAGTGTCTGCTCAAAAAAATATGATCAAAGCTCTTAAAGAGGGTTCGTGGCTGGGTTTTGTTATGGACCAAAAGCCAATGGGCCGACGTGGGCCGAAGGTGGAATTTTGGGGCCAAAAAACTGAATTTGTTGGAGGCCCTGCTCAAATGGCCATAAAATTTAAAAATCCGATAATTGCTGTGTTTTGTGTGAGAGTTGGTAAGTTGCGGTACCGTATTATTACTAAAAAAATTCTTGATATTGGGCAAGAATGCAGTGATATCCAAGTCCTAACTCAGATTATGGCTCAAGAAATTGAGCATGTTATCAAAGCTTATCCAGAACAATGGTGCTGGAATTATAAGCGCTGGCGATTTGATGATAAAATGACCCTGTAGATTCTCTATCAAGGTTTTTTTATGAAAATACGCTTACGTTATTGGTTTGAACCCTGTCTTTGGTTTTTTATTGTTTGTCTTGCTGAGCCTAACTTGTCTTCTTTCAAGTTAGGTAGCTTTATTTGTTTTCTAGGTGCTGTGGTTAGAATTTGGACTGTCTATGTACCTCTTTCTGATAGAGTTGGTATTGTAGGGCCACAAAATTTTGTTAGATACCCCACACAAGTGTCTGGACTAATGATCTTACTTGGAATAGGTTTGGCCGCAGGGAATATTCATAGTTTTGTTCCTGCTTTGATTTTCTATTTTTTCTGCAGTAAACAACTTATTCAATTAGGTGAACGGTATAGAAGTGTGGAATTTATGGGAGGGAGGAAGGAAAAAGTGGCGCTTTTTTTTCCACAGTTAATTCCATTTTTTCCAAAGGGAAGACAACTACCACCGCAGAAACCTGGCAAAAATTTAGGTGTTTCTGAGCTTATTAGTTTGCTAGGCTTATTATTTCTATTACTCATTCTAACTTATTTGAAGATGTATTATCTCGAGGGGGGGATTTTTCTATCTTTGATTTTAATGCTCTTAGCTCTATTCTTGATCTCTAATTTTACGGTAGCCTGGGCTCGTCGCTAACCCAGGATTTATCCAAAGATCTTGAGAATGGAGCCTCCTAATGAACCGTCCCCATAGTAATCCTATTCCGGACTTTTTATCTATTAAAGACTTGTGGTCAGAGGAACAGAAATCAATTGAGAGTACTACCCGAGAGTTTATCAAGCGTGAAGCAGAGCCCTATATTCAAAAGGCTTATCGCGAAGAAAGCTTTCCAAGCAGCCTTATTCCCAGGTTAGGTGAGATTGGACTACTTGGCTCAAATTTAGTGGGATATGGCTTACCAGGTTTGGATGAAATTTCCTATGGTATTGTCATGAAAGAGTTAGAAAGATGTGACTCTGGATTACGTAGTTTTGCTTCTGTACAAGGAGCCTTAGTTATGTATCCCATCTATGCTTTTGGTAGTGAAGAACAAAAAATAAAATGGCTTTCTCCGCTTGCAAAAGGTGAAATAGTTGGTTGTTTTGGGCTTACTGAATCTCAAGGAGGTTCTGATCCATCTGCAATGAAAACAAGAGCAGAAGACCAGGGAGATCATTGGTTACTCACTGGGTCTAAAATGTGGATTACCAATGGCAACCTAGCAAAAATTGCCGTAGTATGGGCTAAAACATCGGACTCTTTTCGTGGTTTTTTAGTGCCGATGGATTCTCCGGGAGTTACTGCTAAAAAAATGATAGGAAAACTCTCTCTGAGAGCTTCGGTCAGTTCTGAGCTATATTTTGATCAGGTAAGGTTGCCTAAGGATGCAGTATTGCCAAAAGCGCATGGATTAAAAAGTGCTCTTGCATGCCTTTCTCAAGCAAGGTATGGAATTTCTTGGGGGGTATTAGGAGCTGCTGAGGCTTGCTTTGATGAAGTGTGCACCTATGTTAAAGACCGAATATTGTTTGGAAAGCCCCTATCAACAAAGCAGTTGGTACAGCGCAAACTTGCCTTGATGCTTGCAAAAATCACTCAAGGTCAACTTCTTGCTCAACGCATTGGTGAGCTTAAAAATCAAAAGGGCCTACATTTCGCGCAAATAAGCTTAGCAAAACAAAATAATTGTGAGCTAGCATTGGATGTCGCCCGAACTTGTAGGGATATTCTAGGTGCAAATGGGATAATGGATGAGTATAAAACAATGCGACACATGTGTAACCTTGAAACTGTCAGCACCTATGAAGGCACCAATGATATTCATATGCTAATAATGGGAGCGCAGATAACTGGGGAAACAGCTTTTTAAAAATGATCTATCGCAGCTTTTGGTGGTTCGCACTCTACCTGAAAGTAGCGAAACCAGCCACCATTCTTCTTAATTTTTTCCATAGAGCCTAGGGATTCATCGCATAGGTACTGAACAACCGATGGGGATGTCATATTCATAATAAGCCTTCCTGATTTATAAACGCTTAAGGAACCTCTTTCATCGAGAAAAAAAGGAACGGGAGTGTTTGCCCTGGCTCTAAGCCTACAAAGTCCAAGCTTGGTGTTTGAGTGATCCAAGGGAAGGCATCGTGGAACAGCTTGCTGCTTTTCGGAGATCCTTAGTTGTCTAAACCATGCCGAACAAGATGGGTCCCCATTTTCCCTCATAATTTTGTCACGAAGTCTCAATCGAGAATTCGGTAATAAACATGACTGACTTGGAAAAGCTAGAGACAGATTAGCTTCATAATCGAGCAGAGCCTGGCGAGCAGCTTGTTGGTAGCCATTTTGGTATTTTAAATAGCAGGAATGCATGTGAAGATCAGGAGCGTCAGGATCTCCTATCGATAACAAGTCAGAAGTCAGATATATACTACTTAGGCTCTCTAGCTCAGCATCGGTTCTTACAGGAGATCCAAATAAATTAATAGATTCAGCATTGAGATATTTAGCTTTTAGATAATTCTTATAGAGACATAAAGTTGCGGTTTGATCTTGTTTGAAGAAAGGAAATATTACTTTCATCTTTTCAAGAAAACTCTGATCTCGCGAAGGCTTGAGAATTAAAGCTTCAATTTTATATCCCATATCAAAAATTAGTGGCTGACCCTGTATCTCTAGGTTGATCATTTGGGATGAAATAAATTCTTGTTCATAGGATCTAACAAGGCTCATTTTAGGAGTCATTGAACTTGGAATTCCCTTTGTTTCGAAATACTCCCTTAGGATTTTTGTTTGTAAATTATTCCCAACTCTGCTAACCGCTTCTTGAAATGAAGGGTTGTGTGTTGCAGTGCAAGAAAAGTGTATGGTTAAAAAAAAAGCTAAGAGAAAATTCCTAGGCATAAGATTACCTTTTCCATTTTTCAGATATTCGAAATTAAAAATCTATATCCAAAAGTATAAACTTAAATGCTTCACATTTTAATGTTCACCATAAAAGAGTTTGATTAATGGTAAGTCAATAAAACTCGTTCTAATTTTTAAGAGCTTGAAAAATAATAGTAAAAAAAAATATTGATAGTTTTTAACAAATAAAAATTGCAATTCAATCAAATCCATCATAAACACAATCTGTGTTTACGGTACTGGGCCCTTGGTACACATAAATGATTACTCAACACCTGTGGAATGGAGTGCTGTCATGAATGTTTTACGAAGTTTCCCTGTTGCAGTTGGCATTGCAAGCTTGGCTCTTGCTGGGATTGCTGCGGCCAAGCCAGTAAAAAACAAGTACGGTGTGACTAAAAATGGAAAGATGCCTGAGCCTGTGCGTCAAGAGCTTACACGAGATGTTGAAAAGACCAAGGCAAACATGTCACAAGAGCACTATGAGGATATTGTAAAAGATCCTCAGCTGGCTAAAAATGATCAAGAAAAAATTGCAGGATTATCCGCAAGAGAAGTCTTTATTTTGGTCGACCGTAGTGGTTCTATGAATGCAGAAGATGAAAATCCTACTGGCCAATCAATGGGTCAACAATGGACTCGGTGGGACTCTGCAAGAGTAGCTGCGGAAAGTATTTCAGAGCTTTCATTGAGTTTAGACCAAGATGGTAAGGTAGATATCATGTTGTGGGATGGTGATCGTTACAGCAACCTCCAACATCAATATGAGTCTATGACGAATGTTTCAGATATAAAGTATTTTTTTGAAAATAACCGGCCAGAAAGAGGTAGCACTCCTCTAGCTGAAGCTTTAGAAGAAGTGTATAGCAAGCATCTTGCCCAACTTTTACGAAAATCAGAACCGTTCACTTGTATTATTTTGACAGATGGTCAACCTAATGACCCATCAAAAGTAAAAAACTTATTTAAGCGAATAATTACTGAAAATAATTTAGAACAACCTGGAAGAGAAACTTTAGCTGCCTTTTCGTTTGTACGAATGGGTGATGACCAAGGAGCCATTAGTTTTCTTAAAGATCTAGATGATAACTTAATTAGCCAGCTTGGTGTGAATGTGGATATTGTTGATACGAAGGAAGATAATTTCTTATTTGGTACAGGTATGTACAGTGGCAGAGAAGGAATTGGACCTTTTGCTTTGTTTTGGGATGCTCTTTACGATTAATTAATAATTTCACGTAACAAGATTGAAAAGTCCTCTTTTATAGGAGGATTTTTTTTTGGAGTTTTTATGCCTAAAATCAAAAATTCTATATTTTTTATTAGCCTTATTCTTATGACTGGGATAAGTTTAGCAAAACCTATAAAAACCAAATATGGTAAAACCCAAAATGGTAAGATGCGTGCGTCAGATCTTGAGGATTTGTCTACAGAGGTTATTGGTTCACAAAAAAAAATGAGCAATGATCACTTTGTAGAAGTCGTTGCTGATCCCCAAAAAGCGAGAAATGATCAAGAAAGGTTAGCAGCATTATCGGCAAGGGAGATATTTATTCTTGTGGATCGGAGTGGGTCCATGGGTAGCAATGATGACAATCCTACAGGTAGAAGAAGTCCCAGCTGGACCCGCTGGGATTCAGCGAGAGTTGCAGCCGAGAGCATTGTTGAACTTGCATTATGCTTTGATATTGACAACAAGGTAGAGGTGACCCTGTGGAGTGGAATCGGATTTAAGACAGAGTTGATTGGAGATGTAAATGGTATATCTAAGCTTTTTTCAAAAAATTCCCCCTCTGGAGGAACACCGCTAGCAGAAGTTTTGGAAGATGTGTACAAGCGTCGTCTAAAAAGCTTGTTGAAAAAGTCTGAGCCTTTTACCGTTTTAGTATTGACCGATGGTGCTCCAGACGACTCTGGTAGAGTTAAAAAATTCTTCAAAAAGATAATAAAGGATCATAGTCTTGAATCCTATGGGCGGGAAACACTAGCTGCCTTTTCATTTGTGCGTATGGGAGACGATTCTGGTGCGGCATCATTCCTCAAAGATTTGGATGACAATCTAGTGAGTGAGCTTAATGTTAATGTTGATATTGTAGATACTAAAGAAGATAATTTTTTGTTTGGAACGGGAAAGTATACAGGAAATCCCTCCGTGGGCCCCTTTGCTATATTCTGGGATGCACTTTACGATTGATGCTAGGGTCTGAGTTAGTAATGAAATATCTGTAATTGAATCACGAAGATATGAGAACTCGTGATTCAATTTCAAAATGATTACGGTGTTTACATCCCGCTGTCTAGTTTCTTATTATTATTGTTAAAATTTAAATTTCTTTTTAGTCTAACTACCTTGAAATATAGAAAATTATAAAATAAAAATAAATATATGTTTTAGTCTTGCAATTACCGGACGATGGTTGGGAGAGTTCGAAGCTAGCAAAGTGAGAAGCTAGCGATAAAATTTTATGCTTATTGCAGGTTGTAGGTCATGGATAAAAATCTTAAACAGAGTTTGGAAGACATCAATAAATACATTTTTGTAAAAAAGTATCAAATATCATCGAGATTACTTGATAATTTAATTGCAAGTAAGCCTGGGAGTTTATCCTTACTAGTACACCTACGACGTATTGAGTTAGCTTCTAAATTAAATGAAGTAGAAAATTTGAAAAAACAATATTCATTAAGCGTTGAACAAGGAGATTTGTCAGAAGAGGTCGGATCATTATGCTTGGCATTGATTGACCAGCAGGGAGAGCTAGTAAGTCCAGCTGAGTCAGTTCAAAGATTTTCCGAAATAATGGAAATCTATGGTGAGTCCGCTGCAGCCTACTATGGTGTAGGCTATTCTCTTGATGTTTTGGATAACTATGAACGGGCGATATATAGTTATAAGCAGAGTTTACAGCTTGACCCAGATTGGTATCCATCTTATTTCGGACTAAGTCAAGTTTCCTATCGAAATCAGGATCAAAAAAATGGTGACTATTTCTTCTATATGTTTGAAAAATTTGCTCCATATAACTTATACGGAAATTTTTATACTCATAAGAAACTTAGTGAAGAGTTTACTGATAAACAGGAGTATGAAGAAGCTGAATCGGCAATAAAAAGTTTGTCAGATTGGTGGGTTGAAAACAAAGGAGTGTGCCCTGTTGAGATTCAAATATACGAAAACCTAATGCTTGCTGAAATAGCTAAAAAGTCTAAAGATCCCATAAAAGAAAACTCTTGTAGACAGAACGCTGAATTCCAGACCATACAAATTCTTGAAGACCCTGATATTAGAGAAGAAGCATTGTATTTCATAGCGAAGTCACTAGAAGAGTTTTCCGATTTTCCCCTTGCATTTAAAGTCTATAAACAGATTTTAAGAATCGCTGGTGATAAACCTGAAATGGTTCAAAAAATTGGCAATCAATTTTTATCAATGGGAGAATATAGATTAGCTAAAGAATTATTTGACGATGCTTATGAGCAAAACCCCGAAGTAGCAGATATTCGATTCTGTCGACTAGTTACAAATCTTAAAATTGCCAAAGTACCAGTAGAAGAATATATTTTAGAAAAGGAACGTATAAAAAAGATACTTGATCAAGAAGGTGATCATGTAGAACTTTTGGCTCTACTTTATCATTTGCTAGCAAAATATAATGAGGATCCAGAAGTACACGGCTATTTGGGCGAAGTATATTATAATCTTACAAATTTCGAAAAGGCAGGACTTCACTTTCGCAGAATGTATGAACTTGATCAGAAAAATAAGCTTACTATTCTGAAGTTTGCATCATTTTTAGTAGAGCAAGGAGAGGTTGATGAATCTAAGCGAATCATTGATAGTCTTAGCTTTGATGAGCAAAGTCAAACTAACTATTTTTGTGAGCTATGCTGGGTAAAATCCCTTCAGTTTGCTAAGGCTAATGACTTCGAACAGGCAATTGTATATTTGCGAAAAATATTAAAATTTGATCCTTGGAATGTGTCTTATCTTGCATACGAGATTATATGGAATATAAATATTAAATATCCTGGCAGAAACGAATTGATTGATACTGTACTCGAAAAATTGAGTTCAACCGATGATGATCCTAAAGAATGGGAAGAATTTTTTAAAAATACTAAATTTTTCCTCGAAGAACATCAACTGGATATAGTTTATTCACGAAATAAGTTATTTTTACTTTATGAAGGGAGCAAGGAAAAATCAATCCGTTATTTTGTTCGATTTGCCAGTAAATTTGATGCTAGCAACGGTTGTCATGACCTTTTAAGGCTCTTAAATACTAACTTTGATAGCCCATGGATATATTGGGGCTTGGGAGTGTTAAGTAAGGAGCTGTGGCAACTAGAAACCGCCAGCATGTGGTTCGAGCAGGTGCTAAGCCTTGGAGGACTGGATGAGGATGTTAGAAATGCGGTTTATGTGGAGCTTGCTGATTGCTATGTTTGGCGAAATAGTAACCTCCAGAAAGGGGTTGAATTTCTGAAAGTCGTCAATGAAATGGAAGGAGAGGTAAGTCCAAAGAGCTTGGTAATCATGTCACATGCCTACCTTAAGCTTGGGATGGTACAAAAAGCCCAATACTATCTGGAAAAACTACCGAGCGACAATCATTCATTCGAAGCAAAATATCTGTCTGGTTTACTTCATTATCGTAATGGTTCAGTTCGTAAAGCTAAGACCATCTGGAAGCCTTTATTAACTGCGAAGAGCAAGAGCCTCAGGGCTCACCACATTAAGCAAGAGCTTCTTAAATATTATTTCAACGGCGAAACTTACCTCAAGGCTAATTGAATTTATATTATTATCACCTAATTTTTGATTTTCTCTTTTTGAACCCGACAAGTTGTCGAGTTCACCACTGATTTTTTGAATCAGAATTTGAGGGGAAGGCTGAAAAAAAAATTGACATACCTCTCAGTTTGTGGAAAATGGGTTTGAGCTTATTTGTGAAAATTAGAAGAGTAGTTCGTAGAATTCCTACTGGAATGCTACAGGTGCTTGTAATAAAACCTGGTATCTATACCACTGTTTTTATGTGCTATTTTGGCATGGCTAAAGGTGGTGGTGTAGTCTCCGATAAGGGGATTCATATGCAGAAAGATGGCAGGGATTAGAGGCATGGACCTAAGAACGGTTGGGTTAACACAAAGGGGTAATCAAATGGGAACAGCTGCCGCAAAAAGGGAAAAGTCTAAAAATGCTTCAAAAAGTGTTTTGGCAAATGACGTACAATCCGAAGCCAAATCACAAGGAAAAAGTGTTTTAGGAACCTGTCATAACTGTAATGCAGAATCAAGGTGTTCACGAAGACAGTTTAGTGAACAAGCTTGGACGGTATTGCTCTTATGGAATGAAATTAATCCGTCCGCAGTAGATCAACCGATATGTGGTGACTGCTACGAAGAGATGAGAGATATCCTGATCGATCGCACTGATGAGATTGAGCGGGCAATGCAGCAACAAAGTGATGAAGTTGCACGTATCAAGCAGCAGTTGAGCAATTTAGCGAGTTAATCTTACTTCGTGTTTACCAACTGTAGTCAACTAAGCTTTAAATAATAGTTCAAATATTGAATAGCCTACGCTTTCACGTCTTGAGCTGTCGTTCTTCAAATCGGCGATCCGTCCGTTTTTTTCCTTATTTTGTATACTAATTTCCACACTTTCCAATTGACGGTCTTCCCTAGGTAAATTTTTCCCTAATTCTTAATAAAGATTTGTTTTTTTTAATCCGATGGTTTGGGTAAATGCACGCTTTGCTCATAGGAATCTCATTATGATAGACGTTTTGAACTTACTCAAAAAACAGCCGAGTTTGTATTTGCTTGAGGATGAGCAGTTTTGTAGGTATCAGGAAGGTTTACAGTTGCTATGGAATCAAGAATACAGTCAGTGTTTGGATTATGTAACTTCTTTCCTTGCAGAAGATTGGGAAAACCCCAATGTTTTTCTGTGGTATAGGCTTTGGATTGAAGTTTTGAGTGAGCAGAAGGATTATGATTCATTAAAACTACTGAAAGCTCATCTTTTAAAAAGAGGATTTGAGGAAGAGGAGCAAGTTTCTTGGCAAGCGTTACGAGCTCTTGTTCATCTAGAGTTAGACGAGTGGGAAGCGTGCGAGCTTCTTGCTCTATGCCTTGATAAACACTTTGAATGCCCTTATAGTTTAGAGTTTATCCAAAGGTATCAACTGCGTATTACCTCAGAAGAAGAAGGATATTACCTTAATCTTGAGCACTCCGAACAAGAGCTCAATGATTATTTTCATTGGCTCAATCTAGCTAGGGCTTATTTGTTATGTGAAGGTGAAGATGAGTTGGTTTCTATTCTAAAATATTCCAGTAAACTCTTTCCTGAATCACCTATGCATGATGAATTTTTCGCTTATTTATATCTTGACGATTATCGAGTAGCGGAAGCAAAGACATACACGAACCAGTTGAAATCGAGATTTCCGAATAATTGCGAATATTCCTATTTAAATGGATATGTGCTTAGAAATTTGAAAGATTATAAAGGAGCGATTAAAAGCTTTCAACATGTGAACACGCTTGAACCAAAAGATCCAGATGTACTAGCAGAGTTAGCTTACTGCCACTTTATTAAATCTGAAGATGACGCATTTTCGTTTCATTGGGAAAAGGCAAGTACATTCTATAAAATGGCTGTTGAATCTTATCGGAAATCAGGATTTCCGATAAGTGAAGTTTTCTACAAAAAGTTAGAGCAAGAAAAAACGAGCAAAATTGAGAGCCGGCAAGAAGCTATTGAAGCTTCTACTGTCCAGCATAAATTTTGGTTGGTGAATCAATCACAGCGAAGAGCCTTCGAACTTGCTAGTGCTTCAGAGGATGAGGTTCAAGTTTTATTCAGGCCAATGAGCACTAGGTTAAGTCACTTTGATTTAGTGTTCTTTGTGGTTGATGATCCCATTCATGACGATACTTGGCGACTGAAAGCTGTTTATCAGGTTGCTATGGACCCTGTATGGCACCCATATGAAGGGTCTCAAGTCGCATTAAATTTAGTAAAGAGATTTGATTTTCCTATATTGCTAGGTCAGATGCCTTTGCAGTCCAAAGATCGGCGTAGCAAAAAACGCATGGATGATCCTACTCGGTTTGGAGTCTTTGAATTGGATGAGTTGGCTTTTGATGCTATTCGTGAGTCCATTAAAGAATGGGGGTCCATGGAAATTGAACAAGATCTATCGGCAGTTTATGGAAAGACATCTTAAGCAACTTAGGTGTGCACATGTTTGAGGCTAGTTACAACACTCGGGTTTTCTTTTTTCTTGTTCTGCTTACAAGTCAAGCTTTTACTGGCACAGTATTTGGAGCACCTGAGAGTAAAAATTTTATAATCGCAAATGGTGAGCGCTATGTAAATCAGAAGAAAGGTTTTTCCATTTTACCACCTCTTGGGTGGGAAGTTCATGCAGATTATCCAAATCTAAGCTTATTGATGCAGGTACCCTTTTCTGAAGGGTTAGGTTATCAACGAACTATTCAAATTATGGCTTTTAAAGGTCCTAAATATATAGATGATATTACCCGTAGAGACTTTGAGAAGGTGATAGTTCAGAGGTATTCAAAAGTCTCTCAATCAGTAAAAAATTTCCGTGTTCGTAATCATATGATCACTAAGATGGAAGATGGAAGAGAGGGTGTTCTTTACTATACAGAGTTCGATCTTGAGCATAAAAGAATGATGCAAGCTCATATCCTTATTTCTTCTTCATCCCGTAGCTATCTTCTGACCTACACAGATGTCATAGAACATTTTGAAGGGGATAAAGCTAGTGAACATCTCACTAAGGCTTGGGAAAGCATGACCTCAATTAAGCTAGGATCGGATGCACCAGTAAGATTTCAAAAGACTTTTTTACTTGGTTTGATTGCTATCTGCGTGCTCATTCTCTTAATACTATTTTATCTAATTCGTCATGCTAAAGCAGGCAAGTCCTATACTGATCACACTCAATCAGAACATTTAACAGAAGATGATCTCAAGGATGTTTCAGAAGACGAAGAAAAAAGTGATAATAAAGATGATGAAAGTGTATTTACAAGTGAACCCAATTTAAGCAACGCCTTTCTAGAGCTTGATGAAGATTCCGAGTCGCCTTCTGCAGATGTTGATTCGGAAGATGAATGGAATTTCTCTGATACTCCAAAACCTCCAGCACCCCCAGGTGCGGAGAATGATACTGGGCAAAAAAAGGAAACTGAGTATAATGACAAAGAGGATGATGATGATGTTTGGTAATAAGGAATACTCAGTTGTTTGCTGCAATGAAATACCGATCAGGCTTCTTGTCTCTCCTTGATCAAAGGAAGCTTCCAACCCAGGAAATTTGGCTAGACTGTAGAAAACTAGAAGAGGTCGCTGAAGCGATTGAAACTATGGCTGTGCGTGGAGCTCCCGCAATAGGTTGTGCTGCAGCTTATGGCATACTTTTACACGCAAGGAATTCAGTCTGCTTGCACTGGAAAGACTATAAAGAGAATTTTAAAGCTGCCTGTGATCGTCTAGCTGCAACTAGGCCAACAGCTGTAAACCTTTTTTACGTGATAGAAAAAGCTATAGCCATGGGGAATTCTTTTTCAGGTGAGCTTCCTTTGGAAATTGTCCGTAAGGAGCTTGAACATCTTGCCACGGAAATTTTCGAACAGGATATTCAAACTTGTCGCCAGATTGGTCAGCATGGTTTGGCTTTAGCTTCAGGTAATCGACCGCTTCGTATTTTGACTCATTGCAATACTGGTAGCCTGGCTACTGCTGGGTATGGAACGGCTATTGGGATTATCAGGGCTTGCCATGAATCTGGCATCTTACAGCAAGTCTATGTCGACGAAACGCGTCCTTGGTTACAAGGAGCGAGGTTAACGGCGTTTGAGTTGATGAAGGAAGGTATTGAGAATACCCTTATCGTGGAAGGTGCAGCGGCCTACTTGATGGCTTTAGGGATGATCGATTGGGTAGTAGTTGGAGCTGATCGTATTGCTGCAAATGGTGATACTGCCAACAAGATTGGAACCTACTCTTTAGCTGTTTTAGCAAGGTACCACGGGATTAAGTTTTACGTTGCTGCCCCGTTAAGTAGTTTTGATTCGCAGGTGGAAAGTGGGGGAGACATTCCAATTGAGGAAAGGCCGGGAGAAGAAATTACTCATATTAACGGCAAGAATATTGCTCCCAAGGGGTGTAAAGGCTTAAATTTTGCCTTTGATATCACACCTGCTCATTTGATAGATGGTATTATTACGGAAGTGGGGACACTTGTAGCTCCCTATCAGCAGGCTATCGTCAGAGCTATGAACTAAAAGTACGCTAATTAATTATTCAATTAATTTAGTTGATTACCTAGATCGCTGCTTGGCGGTTCCAAAATTCTTGACAATTTTAAGGAATATTGGGATAAACCTCTCAATCCAATTGGGGGCGCATAGCTCAGTTGGTTAGAGCACTAGCCTTACAAGCTAGGGGTCCTAAGTTCGAATCTTAGTGCGCCCACCACCTCAGGTATATAAGACCCTGCCCGACTTTAAATCGGGCAGGGTTTTTTTGATATTTTCGTAATTTGTCTTGCCCCGCATATCTTTTGAAAAAGTTGTTTTAAGATTGGTTCCTTATTTTCTTAAGCCAAAAGAAAAGCATTTGGTATTATAGTAAGCGAAAGCAAGCAACAGATGAGAATCCCAAGCTAAGAAGGGGCTAGACTATGAAATCTTTTTTTCCCATTGCCGTCAAAATCTTGGTTTTTATGAGTTTTTTGCATACCTACAATCAACAGGTTTTTGCTAAATCAGCTAAGGTTGAAAGACCGAAGGCTACGAAAGCATTAATGTTCCAAAAGTTAAGCCATACTCAATTAATCCTCCAGAGCTTAATGATCGGGGATAATAAAAACCTACTTAAAAGTCTGGAACAACTTAAAAATCTTGCAGTAGCGACTACCTGGTACAAAAACGACAATGAGGTGTTTCAGCGATACAGTTCGAACTTCAGGGAGGCTATCGATAAAATGACAGAATATCAAAAAAAAGGAAACCAAGAAGGGGTGTCTATGGCCTATATCCAATTGACATTATCTTGCATGAATTGTCACGAAAAGATTAGAGACAATTAAAACTTCCTCAATATCTGTGTGAATGCCTAGCATCAAGTTTAAAACGCTAGCTCTAAATGTATTATCCAATTTGTAGCCTTTTTTCCCCCGGACAAAGCTTGACAGCCAGCAGATTTTTTCCATATTATTTAGCGTTATATCTATATATGGAGTCTCTCGTTGAGTTATAGGTTATGCATATTTTCAGGTGTTTTGAAGTTTTTAATTTGTTCCCAATCGTATGCATTTAATGATATTAGCTCTATTAAGCCACTGTTTGACATAGATCGTAACCAAGCCTTGAAGAATGAGATTGTTGAAGAAGCGGCTAAAGAAATCATTGATGAAGTTTATCGTGCTTCCCTCCATGATCGATTAAGGTTTCAACTTTATCTCAAAACCGATATTTTCAAAAAAGCCGCCAAACGAATAGACCGTAGCCTACTACTGCTAAAAATAGAAGCAGGAGTGCGTTCTGACGATCCTTGCGTGTCTTATAAACTACATCTTAAGCATTGGCTGAAATTTTTTAGTCGGCAAGTTAGAGAAATCATGAAGGTGCTTATAAACGGTACTTTTCCCGAGAAGTTTCACACAGATTTAGATCTAATCGTTTCATTGCTCCTACTAGAATGCAATGTTAACGTCCATTATATCCTTCATAAAAATCATACCTGGTATCAGAAGTACAAGATTAAATTTGACCCAGTGGCCGAGTATAAATTTATTAATAATCTTACAATTCTTAACCATAATAGTAAGGATGTTTCTTTTAGGATCCAAAAGTTGATTGAAAATAAACCAAAAAAAAAGTTGTGGATCCATTTTGCTAAATTTATGTTGGGTCTGAAAAAAGAACTTATTTATGCCGAAGGTTATCTTTATTAACACCTACGCAATATAAACACGGCAGAATAATTTATGCGAATATGTATGCGCATAATTTTTCCAGGGTTTATGTTTTATTGCCTATTATATAAAAAAAAGAAATTAATTACTTTTTTCAGGTAGGTGTCCCTAGCAATCAACTGTTCGCTTAGTAGATTAGCTTCCAATAAGAAAACTCCATAGTAGGCTTGTTTAGATTTATCCTTTTCATAGGCTTAAATTGCGGTTAATTTGGAACAATAGCACAAACATGGTTTATGAATTGGCATGAATAAGAAATTCTTGGATAAATTAGAAAACTATCATAATTGGCTTTCAGATACCAACTTTGTCTGGTTTCCATTTTTATGGTTAAAGCTTATTCCTTCACAGTTACTCACACCTATGCATATAGTAAAGATGACCTTTTGGTTTGCATTGTACTTTAATTTTGTATATCTGGCTAAGAGGCTTATTTTTGGAGAAACTTTAGGTCTAGCTCAATTTTTTCAAGGCCAGCTTGGGTTTATGGTCTTGTTTTTTATCTGGTTTAACTTGGTAACCAAAACATTTTGGAATCGCAGAGCTAGAAGGCTTAGTGGACACAGTTAGATATAATGGCTGCTATAATACGGAGTCTAGAATTCTATGCCTCATTTATTCAACAAAAAGCGGTTTATTGTTAAAGCTCTTTTTCTTCTAGCTTTACTTGTTGCTGTGCTTTTTGTTCGAAATTATTTTATCAAAATGAGTGTGCTTAAAAAAGATGAGCCAGTTGGAGTGCAAGGTCATTCAAATTTTAATATGATCGAGGATGGCCACCTCCTTAGCATTAAGTTACTTAGTTCTGAACAAAAAAATTCTCTTATTTGTTATGCAGGTTTGCCCTTTGTTTTGAAAATAAAAGTTCGTAATCAAAGCAATGCAACCCTCAATTCTGGGCATGAGTTTGTGGAAGGAATTGCTCCTGTCAATATAGGTTATCGTTTATATAAGCAAGAGGATGGGAAACCTAGGGAAGGGCAAAGGCACTTCTTTCTCGAACCTTTGGATCCAAATCATAATGATGGAGTACAAACTCTATCGATTGTTGTAAATTGTCCCAGTGAATTAGATAGCTATCAACTTTCTGTGGAGCTAGTGCAAGAGGGAGTTGCTTGGCAAGTTGATAGCAAGGATAATACTACTTTTATAAATAGAATTAAACTCGATGTAAGGCACTTGTTTTCTAAATCTCATAATGAGCAAATAGCTTTCTCTCAACAAATGGATGATTTGATACACAGTCCAGCAGTTCCTTGGGAGATTAAACAGGTAGCTTTGGGAGCTGTCAGGCTCTTGGAATCTTCACGAAAAGTATCAGAGCTTACAGCAGCACCAAGGTATTTGTTGAGTGAGGCTGGTAGCCAGTATCCAATGGTTTGGGTCAGGGATTTAGCTACCATTCAAGGAGCCTTCTTAAGGTACCTTAATTTCGAAGAAGGTAAAAATTATCACTGGAGCGAGCTTTTTTTTAGTCTTCAAGGACCAGTTTTGGGAGTGCCAGACTGGGTTGCACTTAAGCGTCATGCTGAGGCAAAGGAATATGATAAGAACACCGTTAGTTCTGATCAGGAGCTATGGCTCGTTCATTCTATTTTTTCTGCAATAGAAAAAGGTCGGCTCAAGCCCGAATGGCTAAGGCTAAAAACAAATGATCTAGCTCATGCTAAATTCATAGAAGAGGCAATTCGTTGGGTATTAAAGATGCGTTATGATCCTAAGTATTCTTGTATTACTAGCGGCCACACCATTGATTGGGGCGATGTTGGCCCTTACGGGATTGACAATGCAAGATCTACAAAGAGGGAGTATGGTGGAAGTGCTGTATGTAGTACCTATGCCCAAGCACTTTTTGTTTTGGTAAGTAAACAAATTAAGAGTTATATATCATCTGATCCACAGCATCCTTTCACTCGGAATTTTCTTGAAGAATTAGGAGATGCTGAAAATAAGATTGTCGCCTTTTTAGAAGAACATCTTTGGATGAGGGATCTTGGTTTCTTTAAGATCCACCATCATCTAGAGCCATCTGTAATACCCTGTTATGAAGAGAAAGTTTTTGCTCTTGGTGCTCAAGTCCTTGCATTTGAAGCAGGTCTCATCCTCCCGAAAACCATGAAGTCCGTAGTACAGGCTATCATAAACAATCAAGAAGAATATGAAGTTTCGACGATTTCCGGGGTCTTGTTTCCAGCTTACCCCAAAGGAGCTTATCAAAATCCTATTATCCAGCCATATGAATACCAAAATGGTGGTCAATGGGATTGGTTTGGGGCGAGAGCGGCTCTAATAATAGCTCAGTACAATCCTGATTTAGCAAAGAAAAAATTGAGAGAAATTGCTGTTAAGGTTCTATCAAATGGCGCATTTTATGAGTGGGAACATCTTGATGGAAGCCCGGGAGCAGGGCCGCATTTTCGTGCTGGGGCAGCTTCTTTCTTAATTTCTGCACTGCAAATATTTGGCCAAGAGGATCGGCATGCTAGTGAGGGATAAATTGAGTTGTTTCAACAAGACTAGATGATCATATATATTTCGATTTTTATCTGTAGGAGTCTTGTGTATATGGCATAAGATTTTTTAAATTCTTCGTTATATTTATGAAGGTTTGCAATGATATCTTCACATGGTCTGGTATATTCTGTATCTTTAAGGTGAAACCCTTCCTCGAAAAATATTCCAGAAATTAGTAAAGTCGCCACTGCTCCAAGGACACTAATGGTTTGAAATGAGCCCGAATAAAAACGACTAGTTTTACCCCAGCTTTTTAAAGGATCGTGTGGGTGTCTAAATTCACTGAGCTCAGAGAAATAGTCCTTTCTAGCTTTCCTATATCTAAAATCATTTTTATCATCTTTACTAGGATGAAACCGAAATTCACCAGTAGGGCCTTTTTTAATCTCTAGCTCCTCGCCAAAGCTAAGTATTCCATCTTTCTTAATTCTATTTGGAAGGTATAATTTAGAGTCGGATTTTTTCAAAATGAGCCCTTCTAGGGTATATTTATATTTTTTTTCATCGATTTTAATTAGTCGAATCTGTTTGTCATTGCCCGAATGTAGTTTTATCTCCTTAGTTTCCTTATTATTCCCCGGATCAACCAAATATTTTTCAAGGGTAAAAGGGTCTTCTATGAACTTTTGATCTGGAAATTCTTCAATATGAAAATAAGGAGAATTCTTAATTCGTTTTAATCTGAATTTCTTACCTTTATCATTAAATAGATTTCTTTGCTGGTGCCAAAAATATTGCCAATGAATGACAGACTCTACGGCATTGTAGGTTCCTATTGCTGCTCCTGCTAATAGAATTCCGTTCAAAAAATTCATAGTTGCAATCTTAGTTGCCTGTTGTTGGGCTGCTGCAAGATCTTTTTCTTTTTCTTCGGCTTTCTTGCGCTCATCCTCTAATTTAGATAGTTCCCATAGTTCACCAACGTTTCCCGCTATAGATAACGCATCGATGATGTCTTCCAAATCCATGAGGGCTATTTTTTTGATGAGTTCTCTTTCTTTTTCTCCTACTTTTTGTTTGAATACTGGATCTTTGCATCGGTCAATGATTGAACCTAAATGGGTGCTTATGCTTTTTATTTTTCTGGCCTGTTCACCCATCTGTTCTTCCAAAGTAGCTTGTTCACCTAGAAGCTGGCTAAGAGGGCTATCATTAGGGGTTTCAGGTCTGTAGTTAGTTGTAAAACTTTTGATTATCGAGCAATTTTCTTCTTGAGATAAGTCTGATTTGATTTTGCAAGTTTGGAAAGAAACAGTGACCATTCCAAGAGGGAAGTTGCGTATAGCATGCAAATCTTTATAAGCCTCTCCACGAATACAGTTGTTTTCACTGTTACAAGCCTTGTATTTTACATAAGTATTGGGGTCATTCTTCTTAAAGCTCAAAGTTGGAACATCTACTTCGTTAATCTTTATATACAAGACTGTAAGGGTTTCAACATGTTTAACCTCCGGCTTTTGTTTATCGCTTTCATCTGGGATTGCTGGTTGAATTATGGTTTTTGGCTTGTTTTCATCAATTTTTCTGATTGCCTTAAGCTCAGGCTTAAAAGCTCGGCACCCTGAACAAAAGGCTGTAAGAATTATTATGAGTTTGAATATCATAGAGCTAACATTTAGTTTAGATTCCTTTCAGGAGATATCGGCTTAGATATACTGGTTCTGAAGTTTATTACGCTGAAAAATGTATATTTCACTACAGGAGCCCTAGCATGTACCAACTGCGTCCTTACCAAAAGCAGGCGGTTGAAAAAGTAATCCATTATTTTCAGAGGTATAAGAGGCCAGGCCTGATTGTCTTGCCTACTGGTGCCGGAAAAAGCCTTGTCATAGCTGAACTTGCAAAACTTGCTCGTGGCAGGGTGCTTGTTTTAGCTCATGTTAAGGAATTAGTTGAGCAAAACTATGGAAAATTTAAGGCTATTGCTGATGGGGCGGGTATTTATGCAGCTGGACTTAAAAGGAAAAACTCGTCCAGCAAAGTAATTTTCGGTAGCATCCAGTCAGTAGCTCGAGCAGATTCCAGCTTTTTTAGCGAGTTTTCAATATTGATAATTGACGAATGTCATAGGGTTTCACTTGACTTGAAAAGTCAATACCACCTGGTTATTGAAAAATTGCGAGAACGCTCCCCTAAACTCTGTGTTTTGGGCTTAACAGCGACCCCTTATAGGCAAGGGCAAGGCTGGATATATGAATACCACTCAAAGGGCTTTAAGGCTGGCAGTCAAAAATGTTTTTTCGCTTGCTGTATTTTTGAACTACCTCTGGCATATATGATCAAAAATAGATTCCTTACACAGCCTATCAAGATCGACGCTCCGGTAGCGTGCTATGATTTTTCAAAATTAAGCGAGAATCGTGACGGACAATTTGCACTTAAAGACATAGAGCAATGTTTGAAAGAACAGGAGCGTGTTACTCCGGGAATCGTCGAGCATATTGTTAATCAAGCTGAGCATCGTCAAGGAATCATGATTTTTGCAGCATCTGTAAGACATGCAAACGAAATTCTAAAACTCCTTCCAAAGGAAAAATCCTCATTGATCGTAGGTGAGACTAGTTGTGAAGAGAGAAACCGTATTGTCGAGCAGTTTAAGAATCAGGAGTTTAAGTTCTTAGTTAACGTATCAGTTCTTACCACTGGATTTGATGCCCCCCATGTAGATTTAGTCGCTATTTTAAGGCCTACCGAATCTGTAAGCCTTTATCAACAGATCGTTGGGAGGGGGTTACGATTATTTCCTAAAAAAAAAGACTGTCTGATTTTAGATTATACTGGTCAAGGTTATAATATTTTTGCTCCCGAAATTAGTGAAAAAAAGCCTAAATCTGATTCCGAGCTTGTGGAAGTAGCGTGCCCTGAGTGTGGCTTTAAAAACCAATTTTGGGGAAAAAAAGATCCCTTAGGGTTTGTGATAGAGCATTTTGGTCGGAGGTGTAAGTCAGCTAAAATGGATCCGCAAAGTGAAAAACTACGCCAGTGTGAATATCGATTTCGTTTTAAAGTTTGTGAACAGTGTGGAGGAGAAAATGACATAGCAGCAAGAATTTGCCAACATTGTCAAGGTGATTTAATTGACCCAGATGAAAAACTTAAAAAAGCCATGAACCTTAAAGACGCACATATTATGCGACCAGATTCGATGTATTTTGCCTCAGTCTTAGATAAAAAACAAAAAAAACGCTTAGAAATAACCTATGCAGATGTAGATGGAAACTGTCTTAAGGAATTTCACTATTTAAATGGCTCAGCTCAGATGGGTGCCTTCTATTATAAATTCATCCGAATGCACTTAAAAGCTCCCGGGATAAGTTCAGTTTTTAAAGGAATTGACGACATCGTTGAAAAAAGTGAAAAATTTAGGATGCCGATGTTCATTGTTGCTAGAAAAAAGAAGTATTTTTGGGAAATCAGAGAAAAGGTTTTTGATATTTAGATTATTATCTAAATGCTACCTCCTGTAAATATTTAAAATCAAAGAAGAAATATTCCCTGATCGCATTGGTTTTGAGTTTTGGTTTACTTTATCCGATCCTAGGTTTATCAGTCAGGATGCGCCCTATTTTCTAAAGGTTTGTAAATGGAAAACTCAAGTATCCATAAGTTATATGGCAGTTTAGTTTTTTGTGGGTTTATATCTTTTTTTTCACTCTCTTGCGGATCTACAGGTTTCAAGGGTTCGAACATTAAAGAACAAAATGCAGCATTAGCAGAAGGCCAGAAGCTAGAATCTCCAGAAAATATTGAGGCTCCTGAAAATACTCAAGACGGTGAAGAAGAGATTATCGCAGAGCGCCCAGCTGTCATTTCGGGGGCTTACTTGAGCTGCCAATATGGGCAGGAACAATCAGAGGCAGAAGCTGGAGAAAGAATATCGTGTCGCCTGGATAGCAATCATTTAGCAGGTCAGACCCTTGAAAAGGGACAGTCAATTGAAATCGATGGAAAAATTTTCAAGCTTGGATCAGTTTGGGAAGAAAATGGTTCGACTTTATTTGTTTTAGAGATTGAAGAAGACACTCTTGCAAAGCTAGAAACTGTGGTTGAAAAAATTGAAGGTGCAGCTCCGAGGTCAAATTCTATTGTGGATCAGAGTCTGGCTGATCCAACATCTGAAAAAGATTTATTAACTCAAAAAAACACTGGGGAAGTAAAACCTAATTTCATTGCACCAACTCAGTTAAGTTTGAAATTGATAAAAAATGAGTCCATCCAACTGCAACTTACAGGCGGTTTGGACTCGGGAATGCCGATTGTATTTCAATTGAAGCAAATGCCTTTGTCTGGATCGATCAGTGGTTTTGATCCAAGCACAGGAATGCTGACTTATACTCCTCTGACAAATTTTGTCGGGGCTGATTCTTTTAGCTTTGTAATTCTAGATGGTTTAGTTGAGTCACAAGAATTTTATATGGTAGTCGAGGTCTTAGAATTTATGATGCTCAGCGACGACTTTGAAAGGCTAAACCCTATAGAAGATTTTTGGATTCAGTCTGAAGCTTGGGGAAATGGCTTAAGAATATTCGATAGAGATACACCGCAGCAGAATTCTTTATTTTTATTTGGTAATGGTCAAGATTCTAGTTTTGTTGATATTCGAATGATGAGTAAGTTTCTTGATTTTTCAGGGTTTTCAACAGCAAAATTATCCGCTCTGTATTTGCTGCAAGATGTTGGTGACGATGCTACTGGCGCCGATTTAAGTCAAGAAACTATGAATATCAAAATTTGCGTAAAGTCGTCAGCTGCAGAATGTGGGCTTGATCCTCGCAATGAAACCCTTTTCAATGATGATTCTTTATGGATTTCGATTTTTACTCCGCAGCAAAGCGAGCTCAATAATAATCAACGTGATTGTAAAGATATGAACTGGAGTAACCTGGACCTGGACCTTGATTTTGGAAATCTTGAGAGTACGTATCCGGGATTTTCGCGGAATAAAGTATCTATCATGCTTGAAGCTGCAAGTATGCAAGCTGGCATGGAGACAATTGGTGATTTGAGTAAGTTGTGTAACGACGTGCTTATATTCGACCAATTGAGATTTCAAGGAACTAACTTAAAGTAAGAATAGATTCCTATGGGTATATAGGACAAGCCCATCCAGAATTATAGATTTTTTCATAACTCCAACCATAATATGCTTTGCGATATACTTTGTAGATGCTATTTCGTAATTCTTGAGATTGAAAGAAGTTTTCTCCATCTTTTAAAAAGCTGGGGTGTTTAGAGCAATCAATAAAACTTTTTTTCGCATAAGTATCGCTATTGAATTCCGCAAGTAGTTCTTTATAAGACTTAGAAATAGGTTTCAGCAAAGGTCTGATCTTAGCACCTTCATATAGATTAATCCCTACTTCTTCAACGGATTTAGATTTGAGGGTTGAAAAGGATGCATCAACCATTTTCTTTAGAAAGTTATGAAGTTGCTCGCGATGGCTATTATCTATAATTGCCAGCTTTGTTAATTCATAGGAAACATTGCTTAGAGGGCCTGATGAAGCAATGTAGTAATCAGCGATTCTTATGGATTTTTCTACCATACCTGGTGTGCTTCCGTATCCGCTAGCCAGGATCAATGCATCAAATTTTTTCTTGAATGCGTGGGTGAATTTAGCTAGTCCTCCAAAAAATTCTTTGGCACTAAATATACCGTGCTCAACAGATTTAGAGTAACCTGGTGTCTGAATTTCTGGAATTGGTTTACCAAAATAGTAAAATACATGCATATGCTCACGATCAGGATTTATAACAGTCTGAGAGTTAAGGTTATAGAATTCAAACTCTATCTCAAAATTCGTATTGTGATTTTCACGATGATATTTTTTCTTACTTATTAACTCTCCACCAGAATAGTAGTAAGCTGTCAGTGATTTTTTCGCTAATTGGAAAAAGTTCTTTACAACAGGTTTTTGCCTGAAGATGAATACTTCCCCCTGTGTAAATGTATGTGCTACATTCTTCGCTTTTTTAGTCGATTCCTTTGCAGCACTTTTGTACTTGTTTCCATCAAAGTAGTCATAAAAGCCATCCTCATGGATGATGAAGATCAGAGAATTAATGGCATGATTTGCTTTAGTGGATTTTGCCTGCATAAGACATAAAAAAGTAAGAATTAATAAATCCATATAGGAAATAATGGTTTTATTAGTCATAAATTCTTCCTTTTAATATGAATGTCAAGCAACTGGTGTGGTTCTATTTTTTTACTGGCTTTATACAGTAAATAAAAAAACCATCAAAGACTAAAAATCGGTAAATATGAAATTGCATATACTAGAATATGAAAAAATCGTTCATATTTTAAATAAGTCCTAGATTTATCAAGTTAGGTATGCTTAAAAAGTGCCTAGGTTGCAGCGATAAAATGTTGCGTTCCTGAGCTTAAATTAGTGATAGCCGCAGTAGGGGCCTACTTGTTTATTGAATAGGCTAGAGTCGGGATCTTAGAACATAATTTTTTGTCTTGAGGTCCTTGCAAAAATTTTTCATGCAGGTGCATTTTTAGGCATGTAGTTTGCAGTGAAATTGGTAACATAAGACTCCATCATGTTATTCTACGGGCAAATCCAGTGGGCTTTAGGCTTTGTGGATTTGCTCATGTTTATTTCAAGAGAAATGGTAACAAAAGTTTACTACGGGTATAATTAAAGAGGTCTAGAATGAAACCAATGCCAAAAATAGATGGTTTAGTCATAGTGAATAAACCACAGCTGCTGAGGAAGAAGGCTAAGAGAAAAAAGGATGCAATTTTAACTTGTTTACGCGAAGACTGACTCTGTATATATTGATATCAAAAATGCTTTTGGGGTTTTCTCTTTCTTTTCTTATTGCATGTGATTCTGAAGGCAAAAAAAAATGTGACTGGGTATTGGAACCTGAGCCAAAATTGATTGGCAAGACTGAAGAAGGTTTTATCCCAGTTTGTGCTCGTAATCGCAAGACTATGAAGCAGGATTGCCGCCTACAAACAAGTTTAGAGAAAGCAAAATCATATTCTGGAAAAGTTTTTCGCTATGTAGACATGGAGATTGAGTCTGTGGCTTTGCCAAGGACTATCAAAAGTATTAAGTTTTGTGAATAAAAAAACCCGAACAAATTTTTTATCGCCCTAAACATATCCCAATGTCTTCTGATGCTTTTAATAGGTCGTCGTCCATACTGATCTTTCGGCGTTCATGGTTTTTTATTTTTTCATAAGGGACTGATGTGATTTGATTACTTTTTAGCACTACAACCCGCCCCGTTTCTCCCTTAGTCGCTAAGTCGACTGCATGGATTGCGAAGCGCGTGGCCAGTATTTTGTCACTTGTATTGGGTTGTCCACCTCGCTGTAAATGCCCAAGTACAGTGATTCTAGTATCCATTTTAGTCCGACTTTGCAGTTCATCCGCTACAATTTGCCCGATTCCGCCGAGGTTTTTTGCACCAGACATGTTTAGTTTATACTTAGCTTCTTCTCCCTTCGGGAAGGCTCCCTCTGAGACAACAACAAGTGAATAATTCCTACCTAGAGATTGTCGATACTTTATCTTGGTGCAAATCGATTCATAAGTGAATGGGATCTCTGGGATAAGAATGACATTAGCACCTCCCGCAACTCCCCCCTGCAAAGCTATGAAGCCTGAGTCTCGCCCCATTACTTCAAGAACCATGACTCTATCATGTGATTCTGCAGTAGATTGCAAGCGCATTACAGATTCATTGACAAGCTCTATGCAGCTTGAAAAACCGATGGTTTGATCAGTTTCAGGTAAGTCGTTATCAATGGTCTTTGGAATGCCAATTGTAGGAATCCCAGCTTCATGAAGCTGGCTAGCCATAGTCTGAGTGCCTTCTCCGCCCACAACGATTAGTGCGTCTAGACCCAATGACTTGAAACCTTCGAGCGTTAATGCAATCTTTTTCTTGCCATCAGCGCTCTTAAAGTTGTCCCCTTTGTTATAAGTTCCTAGTATGGTCCCGCCCTTGTGAAGAATGTCTGCCACATGGTCATAGAATAACTCAAAGGCAGCTACAGGCCGTTTTTGTAAGCCTTGGAAGCTGTCTCTGATTCCAATCACTTGCATCTTATGGGTGTGTATAGCGTGTTTCACTACGCATCGTATTGCCGCATTTAAACCAGGGCAATCGCCACCTCCTGTGCAAATACCAATCTTCTTCACGATCTTTATTCCTTATTTTTTGTAGGTTTGTCTTTTAGGAATTTAAATGCGTTGATGATCTCCTGGTGGCGAATTGAACCGCTGCGACCTATGAAAGGATCATCAAAGGAGACTGGTTTTGACGTCCTCAGTAGTTTGTCGTCACTAAAATTATAATGAGTCCAAGTATATCGATATAGATCAAAACCTCTGGAAGTGTATGCTTTGCTTGGAAAGGATTCCATTTTTTTGAGAAACACAGAGATTTTGTCGCTGTTTAAGTCATGGGAGTCATAGGAAACTTTTTTATCAATTCTTGGGGCATGCATGGGACCTGTAGATAGCAAACTTCCTTTCTTTGTTTTTTCCTCAACAAGAAGGAATAAGTTGCCGCTGCCACCTCCATGAAATCCGCCACTGCTGGTAAGGCTTACAATTTCTAAGTTGTCTTTAATGTCTCTATCTTTAATTGTTTTTTTAAGCCATTCTTCCCAAGTTATAAATTTGGGTGCTTTGTAGGTTTTTTGAGTTGTAGAAGTCTTAAGATCTGTAGCAGATTCTTTAGAAAGGCTATAGGTGCAACCTAGAAAAACCAGTGTTAGAGTGATAAGTCTAAGTTTCATCCTATTTGAATCCTTAAAGTTCTTTTTCATTCTTGGAATTGGGTACAACAAATAGAATTTTAGCACGGAATTTATGTATCAGGGAGCTATAAGGCTATCTATAGTCGCATACCAACAGAGACTATTAAGCTCGAAAAGGCACTCTGTGTATTTACATACAGTTCATTGACGCTGCGCTCTTGGCTGGTTTCTGTAACGTCCCCACTTGTTGGATCTTGGATCTTTGTTGTAGTTTTTTCGTTGGCAAATAAAGCACTTTCAAAAAGTGGAGTACTTAAGTCCAGAAAAAAATCAGATGAGAGGCTAAACCTCATGCCTACATCAGCCCCGTAATATAAGCCTGAAAGGGAGACTTCCTGAATAGTGCCAAACTGTTGAATAGCATCGGTAGTACTTTTAAAACTTACAGTGCCCGAAGCAAAAGGTGAGATACGTTCGCTAAGACGATCCAGGTAATATCGGGAGCCACCAGCAAGGCTGAGGTTGGTTGAATTACTTGGAGTTGGAGAGCCTCCAGAGTATGTCTTAAGGCTTAAGTCTGCTTGGCCAAACCAGTACATGTGCTCCTCAAATTGTTCGCTGTATCTCCCTCCTAATGTTATGTCAGATTTGGACATGCCATCTTTGACTTTTGATTGCTTGTATAAGCCATGGACTAGACTGATTTCTGCGGCACTTACAGAACAGGGTGGTAATTGAGGGATCAGCAAGCAAGTAAACATAGCAAGAGCACCTAATGATTTGCGTCTATACATGGAAACTCCTTATTCCTAGATGCTAAAAGGTTCTTTCTTTATGGACGGACAAAAAAAAATTTTCAAGTGGATAGGCTTATTTGTGTTAATTGCCTAAATCATATAAAAGAATAGTAGTGTCAATATGGCAATGCTGGTTGGTAAGGAAGCAGTTTATGGCAATTGATTTACGTGATACTATGTTGATACCAAGCTTATGCTGTTCTTAGCTTCTCGCTAAGGGTGGCGGCCGTAGCTGCCTTAGCTAGAAGGCGTGCTTCCCGCTCTAGTAGTTCTCATTTTTGGTTTGTTATACAACCAACAGGTCCGCATTTTGGTCCTTTTGCTTAAGGGTCGTGGGCAAGTTGATGGCTCTATTGAGCGCAGGTTTATAATGTTTTTCAAGGATAGCTTATGGTGGACTCTGGCTTTGATTTAATGAGTGTCATGACTAATAGGATGCCGATGATGGTCGAGGAAATCATAATAGAAGTATTAGCCAAGGCAGATGAACAAGAAGCCATATCTCTCATAAAGAGAAATATGGAGAGTTTCGAAGAGTCAGATTCGGTTCTCACAGCTACATTTAGGCGCTTGAATAGTCTCTACAAAATATACAGTCAGGAAGGTGGGCGTTTGTTTGTTGCAAAAGATGCCCAAGGAGCTAGTGTTGCCTGCGCTGGTATAGGCCCACTCCATGGCTTGCCTTTATCTGAGGGGGTCGGAGAGGTCAGAGATTTGGTGGTGAATGAAGAGTTTCGTGGTCAGGGTATTGGTTCGCGTTTGTTACATCGTTGCATAGATGAGGCTAAAATCGTGGGTTATCATCGGCTTTATCTCGAGACTAGCAAACATATGATTAATGCCCGTAAACTGTTTTTGCGCACAGGATTTCGGCCTGTTACAGAAAGCAATGCGGTTGCATCTATGAACCAAGATCTGCCATGCTACTTTCTTTTGGAAAGTTTGCAGGAGTCCTCTATATAGTCGGTGATTGGGTTTAGTAATCAGAGTACTCAATTTAGGCTTGCCTTTTCTGTAAATTTTACATACCCTCCCCATTCGTGTTCTATCGATCCCATTAAAGATCATATAAAGTATAGATATAAAGAGAAAGCTAATGGCATCACCTACTAAAAAACTTAAAATTCGTCGTGCATTGAAAAAAGCTAGTATGGCAAAATTGCGAAAGAATAAGATTCGCAAATATGGCAGTACAGCAAAACAACTTCCACTTAATGTTCCAAACGCCCATGAACAGGCAGTGAAAAATTCATAAAAACAAGCGGTTATAGTCTTATAACACAATAACAGCTACATGCTATCGCGGAGAAAGCGAGCATGCTTCACTCAGATTTGCAGGTTGAGCATATTTCTAAATCCCTTAAAGGGAGGAAGATTGATGTGCTTGTTTCTGGCTCAATTGGGGCTGTTGAAAGTGTCAGATTTATTCGCTCTCTGAGAAGGCTTGGAGCTGAGGTCTATCCTATCCTATCTGATGGAGCAAGACGCTTCATTGGTGCCGACGCCCTTTCCTGGGCATCTGGTGGTAAGGAAGTTCAAGCTCGTTTTTCAGGGAGGCATAGCCATCTCGCTTCTCGGGATGCGATGATTGTCGCCCCAAGCTCTGCAAACATGTTTGCAAAGATTGCGAATGGTGTTACTGACTCGCCTGGATGTGCCCTAGTAGCCTCTTACCTTGGAGAGGGCAAACCTGTTGTTTTTCTACCTAACATGCATGACAGTCTCTACAACTCTCCCTCAATAGCAAAAAATATTGAAATAGTATCGTCAATGGCTGTGGTTTTGAAGCCAAGGACTGAAGAAGGGAAGCTTAAGTTTCCTGAACCAGTGGTGCTAGCAGATGAGGTTTCTCACCTTCTTAATCGTCGATGGCATAAACTATTGGACTCCCATGGAGTGATGGTATGCATGGGCAGTACTCGCGGGTACATAGATGATATTCGCTATATTTCTAATTACTCTAGCGGTAAGCTAGGCTCTTTAATTTCTGAAGAATTGTATCGATATGGTTGCCTTACTTATGTTGTGGCCGGTTTTTGTCAGGTTTATCCAAAGGTTTTTACCTACCTAAAACCTTGTGAAACCAACTCGGAGATGGAGTCGGAATGTTTGCAGCTCCTGAAACATAGGGCAGGTGCTGCTGTGTGCGCAGCTTCAATCTTAGACTTTCTTCCTAGTGAAAAAGTAGAGGGGAAGATAAAGTCGAATCAACATGAGTCTATTAATTTCACGATGCATCGAACCCATAAGATCATCGAAAAATTAGAGCCAAGGCGAAAAGTTAAGGTCGGATTTAAGCTTGAAACCTACTATTCCGCAGATGAAGCCCATTCCTATGCTCAGACTTATATGTCAAATTATGACCTGAGTTTGATGGTTTTAAATCAGTTGAGGGATGTTTCTTTAGACAAGCACACGGCTTTGATTTATCCTCGAAATCGGGATGGGGTCGGCGATCCTATCTTATTGAAATCAAAGGAAGAAGTGGCTAGATTTGTTGCTTCTCATGTTTACTTATCTTTGAGTGTGGAAGAGTGAGTATATGTTTTTACGAATAATCAAAACAGCTTGGTTGTTGATTTTTTTTGCGGTGAGCACTGTTTATTATTTTGTTGTTATGGGGTTTGAGCGTTTGCTGTTTATTATAAGGGGCGAGCCTTATAGTAATGATGCAGCCCATAGTGTTGCTTCTAGATGGGGGAGATCGCTGCTCAAAGGGATTCCGGGTTGGGATGTTGAGATTCAAGGGGAAGACAATTTGCCCGCTGAGAAGACCCCTTTTGTTATTGTTGCAAACCACGAAAGTGGCACAGATATTCTTGCAATATACTTTTTAGGGATTCAATTCAGGTGGCTATCCAAGCAAACGGTTTTTGATGTTCCATTGGTGGGTACTGCTATGAAGGCTGCTGGCTACGTTCCTATTGTGCGTGGAGACAAGTCATCTCATGCAAAAGCCTTAAAAATGAGTGAAGATATTGTCAAGGCTGGGACTCCAATGCTCTACTTTCCTGAAGGTACTCGGTCAACAAGTGGTAGGCCAAAGGATTTTAAGTCAGGAGCTTTTCGTCTTGCCCAGAAGTGTGGTGTGCCAGTTCTTCCTGTCGTCTTGCATGGTTCTGGAAAGCTTTTGAAGAAGAAGACAATTTGCCCAAATAGTGCAACAATAAAAATCTCAATTTTACCTTTCATGAATTCATTTCCTGATGAAAGCTCAAGTGAATTTGCTCAGAGAGTGAGAGAAAAAATGTTGATTTGTCATGATCAAATATCAACGAATGGCAAAGACAGTAAGCCTCAAAGTTCTAGTGAAGGCTTATTTAATAGCATTTAGTTGTTGTCCATAATGAGCCTGAAAAACCTTGCAAGAATGGGAAGGTCGAGATGACTTCATTACAAGTGCATATCATACCTGCAAGAACTGATAATTATATTTTTTTACTTTTCAGTCCTAATTCTCAAGAAACTGTTGTGATTGACCCTTGTTCTGCTGATCCTGTCTCAAAAAAATTAATTGAAATAAGTGGTCAATTAGTCTCTATTTGGAATACTCATCACCACCATGACCATGTTGGTGGAAACCTTAAACTAAAAGATAGTACAGGCTGTCAAGTTATAGGCTCACAACTTGATCGGGCTCGCATACCTGGGATTGATTTTGCGTTGATTGGAGGCGCATCTTTTGAATTTGTAGGGAGGAAGATACAGATACTTGATACTCCTGGTCATACAAATGGTGCAATAAGCTTCTGGGTTAAGAATGATAATCTTTTATTTTGTGGAGACACCCTTTTTTCTTTGGGTTGTGGACGACTGTTTGAAGGAACCTCCGAAGAAATGTGGAAAAGTTTAGAAAATATTAAGCAGCTCCCCACTGATACCAAAATCTATTGTGCTCATGAATATACGGAAGCAAATGGTGCTTTTGCATTGACATTGGAGCCAGAGAATAGGTCTTTAATTAAAAGAGTTGAGGAAGTAAAGCAGCTTAGAAAGAGCGGATCACCTACCATACCAACTACCTTAAAAAAAGAGCTAGATACAAATCCTTTTTTGAGGACTGGCTCGTCAATTATTAGAAGTCGCTTGGGAATGGAAAAATCTAAAGATTGGGAGGTTTTTGCTGCTATTCGTTCGATGAAGGACAAATTCTGACTCTATTTATTTTGAACTTCTTTGCGAAAGGTCTTCGACTTCCACATCAATAATGTCATCTGGTTTCATTTCTTTTTTTCTGTATTGATGTTGAGGGTGTGGCTCTCTCCACTGGGTAGAACTTTGAAAAACATTTGTAAAAATAGAGTGATGGGTGCTTTTGCGCATGCGTCCAAAAAGCTTTTTATTTATGGGAGGGCAGAGAAGAAGTAAGCCACTAATATCAGTAAGAATTCCTGGGACAATCAGAAGTATAGCACTTATAAGCTTGGTAAGCTGGGAGAGCAAAATTGACTCAGGAGAAGAGCCTAGCTGGCCAACTTTTTGAAAATCGATGAAACTTTTTAACCCTTGTTGTTTTAGCATATGGTATGCAAAAACACTTGTTAAAAGTGTTTCCAAGATAAGAGCGAAGCTAGCATTTTCGTTGCCAAAATAGATACTTAAAAAAGAGTAGCAAAGGGAAAATATGCTTACTTCAAGAAAAATAATAAAGAAGAGTAATACTGTAAAAATAGGCATATAGTTACCTTAGCAAAAGGGTTCTAATCTTAAGACTCAATCAGTAGGCGCAGTGTACCAGAAAAAACTTAATAAATATATAATAGGCAGGCTACTCTAGTATTTTAAGTAGTTTTCTCTTTATTGGAGGATTTTTAGCTCTTAATACCAGTACCTATAGGTATGTTTTAGTTTTTGCTGTTATGAAAATTGGTATGCTTAATCCGGTCCTATTGGTTGAAAAACACACAAATTTATGGTTAATAAAAAGTTGATAACGTCTTGGCCATTGACATTCGCAGGATTGTATGCAATATAATTAACCCCTATCTAATCGATTTCTGATCGATCTCTCGTAAATTTTAGCTGAGGGCTGCGATGGAAACAGAAATGACAACGAACCGAAAAATGCCAAAAGTTAAACGCCTTCCTCCTTCTGTAGTAAAAGATATAGAACTGAAGAATCAAGCGCGTAGACTTGCAAATCTTGCTCCTATCAAAATTCGGGTGAGAGCTTGTATTGCTTGTAACCAACCTTTCGAATCTGCGGGTAATAGAACTTGTGGATGCAATACCCGTAGTACCGGATATATTGCAGGAAGAGAAATCATTTAAGCAGATCATTCCTGTTAATAAGTCTTTTTATCTTGTTAAGGTTTCAGGAATATACATTTATTTACGGTTGTTTATTATTTTTCAGACAAATTTTGCCTAAATATAAGTTATTTGTTGTCCGAGTATTAAAAATAGTTATTAGCTAAATCAAAAACCTTTTATGGTTTTTGGTATAATTTAATTCAAGGGTGACCAATTGCAGCCAGTTTATTTCCGTAGAAAACCTTATAATGTGATTTATAATGATTTTCATACAGGAGAGCAGGTAAAGGTTAAGCGCAGGCTTCCCCCTAAGCTCCATGATATGCTTCCTACCGATATGGTGGAGTTAAAATATAAAAAGAACGAAAATTGGGACACTGATTCAGAGGTCCAAATCAAACATGTTAGCTATAGAGCACCAAATACACTACAGCTGATAAATGATGAAAATATGACAACTTTTGTGTCACACTCCGAAGTAGATTTAGTAGAAGAGGTTGCTTATCGTCGTGGTGGTAAAAAAGATCAGGAAAATGATAACCGCTACTTAAGATGGCCCTAAAGTTGATTCTTGCAGTCATCCGGACCTAAGTTTTGAGAGCTTTCTTCATAATCTGATAAGTAAACTGTTGCCAAGTCCCAGCCAATTAGCTCCCCACTTTCTCCATAGACCTTTGCTCTTATATAGTGGGTTCCATTGTAATTTGGACCGGCATCATAAACTTGCTTTTCAAACAAGAAGTTAACCTTAGATCGAACCTGTTCCTGGCTAGAGGTGGTCCAAAGCACCCTGTTATTTTCTTTGCATCTTACTAGTTGCTCGAAATGGATACTTTTAGCTCTGAGTCCGAATGTAAGATTTAGGCTTATTGGTTCGTTTTTTGAAAAAATTTGTTTCTTTAATGGATATTCGAACACAGTTTTTCCTGAAAACTGATCAGAGTGAAAAATGTAAGATGTAAATATTGATGGATCAAAGTCTGAGATAGCTCCCCAATAGAATGGTTCATCCATTTTTTGGTAAGAGAAGCCGGTTCCCGTATTACTAATTTCCATGCACTCACCTCTACTAAGAGGATTGTCCGAATCTTCATATTCTAGAACCAGCATGTCGCATATATCTCGTACGAGTTCACCCATACGTTGAAGTTGCCATGGGCTTAGCCATGATGGAGAAGCTGGTGTCCTGATCCCGGAAACCATTTTTCCGGAAAGGCCAGTTAACATGATTGTTACTTTTTCAGTACTTAAACTAAGTTCTCCATTGGTATCAAGCTGAGGAACAGCATCATCATACCGGGTAAGCTGCAGTGGCCATTCGGAAAGGCTAGGGCTTTGAGGGATTACAAAATGAGCGCCAAGATGAAAGTCTTTGCTTTCTTTGCCATCATAATGTTGCATTTCGATACAACTTGAAAAAGAGAATGGACAATGAACCACTTGAATACCTCTCGGTGCTTGTTTTTGTCCGTAATTGTGTTGTCCTGACAGTACCAGTACTCTTGCAGAGTCGACTGGTGATGTTCTTGTCAGGCTCATTATTCTCAAATGATTGCGCGAAACATCCCTAAGGTTTTCTATATCAATAGAAGGTTCTTCTGCTGGAAATTGGATAACATCACCGCTTTTGGGGTCAATCCAGTGAAACCCTTGGTTGAGAGTTTCAATTAACTCTTTTGCGAATAAACTGCTTGTGGCATCGTTTTCTCGGTGTAATGCAGCTAGACTCCAGATCCAATTAAACTTGTCCTCATCGCTTTGAATATTGTCGCTTAGACCATTTGGAAGCTGGCTTATAATCCAACGGCTGTAAGCTTCAATTTGGAGTTCAAGTATATCGCCAGTTTGCCCAGGGGGTACTCCCAACTGAGATCGAGAAATTCCGAATGCACTTTCACCACCTTGTGGACCAAGAGGGGAATTTGCATAGATGGTAGTAGCAGAACTTGGACTCAGGTTTGACTCAACATAGCCCACAGCAACGAGAAATCTTACGGGAATTTTATAAGTTCTAGCTGCATTCATAAAGGCTTTTTCTGCTGGTGAGTAGGGTTCAAAGCTTGAGCTGGGTTTGCGACCATCTCCGCATGCCGATAAGGTTGATAGAATTAAGCACAAAATATAACAGATTTTTTTTGATTGGGATGTGTTCATATTGGCTCCTTTCTCATTTAAAGGTAAGTCTCTCTAGCAGATCTTCAGAGAGGATTGTAAAGACTAAGGGTTTACCGCCGTTGAGTTTTTTAAAATATTGCTAATCAAGTCTTGCTTTTTGTCTCTAGCTGTAGCAAAGTTCTTCTGAACTCGGACGGGGGTATAGCTCAGTTGGTAGAGCGTTGGATTTGCATTCCAAAGGTCAGGAGTTCGACTCTCCTTACCTCCACCAAGACTTCCTACCAGTAATAAATTCCTTAATTAGTAGTATTCACCACCTATATCTTATCATAGTAAAGCATGCATCTGCTAAATCATCTCCAAGATTACTATAAGTATGTGTCTCAATTTTTAAGCTCAATAAGTTTATTCATTCTTGAACGTTTACGAAAAATGGGTAATTCTCCTTCAAGAACATATACAAAATAATTGAAAAGCATTAAGCTTATTGGGATTTTGTAGCAGGCTTATAATTTTTTTACAGACAATTTGATCTTGCTCTAAGTAGTATTAATTTTGCAAAAATTAGTAGAGTTTTGAAATTCTGCAAGAGCTTGGTTACTGAGCAGTCTTTGAGAGACAAAAAAACCATATATTTTGTTGGGGTTGCAAGTTGAATTGTGTTGACAACTAAAAAATTATTAAATAATCATTTATCTGGTCAGTTTGTCAATACAGAGATTAAGGAGTCTGAACTTAAAACTAAATTGAAGAATTGATTGGATCTAAAGATGGTCTTAGAGGAAAATTCATCTTTAAAATTCCAAATAACTAAGCATTCCTATAGTTAGACTTGGCGTTTTCGCGCAGGTAGTCATCGATGATCGAAGTGGTGAGAGTGTGAAAGGGTGTTGGTGGAAAATTATATTCCCTTTAATGTAAATCATTTAAAATTTTTTTTTGATGCAGCTTGCCTGGGAAGCGTGAGCAAAGCCGCGAAAAAAAACTATGTGAGTCAATCGGCAATAAGTCAAGGGATCAAAAACCTCGAATCAGCTCTAAAATGTCAGCTACTCCAGCATCGGAAAAGTCGTTTTGCCCTGACAGAAAAGGGTGAAAAGGTTTTTAATGAAGCCAAAGACATTATGCAATCCCTGTTTAACCTGCAGCATAAAATAAAAACAGAGGTAGAGGAAGTAATAGGCAAGGTGTACTTCGGTATGAGTCACAGCATAGGACTGGTATATTTACCTGGAATATATCGAAGTGCGAATACCCTTTTCCCTAAGTTAGCGTTGGATATTCATTTTGGTGAATCTTTACAGCTAAAAGAGTGGGTTAAGCAAAAAAAGTTAGACTTCGCTGTAGTGGTTAACAATGTTCCTTTCCCTGATGTTGAGTATACTACATTGGCGGATGGGTACTATAAACTTTACACTAGTACCAATGCCCAAAAAAATAATCATGAAAATGGAGTATTGGTAGCGGATTCTAATTCAATTGAAACTCGCAAATTGAAAAAATTGTACCACGAATCTTTTGAACGAGATTTGTTAATCAATGCTGTGCTTCCTTCCTGGGAAATGGTTATAAAGTTTGTAGATCAGGGTAATATGGGACTTGGTTTTTTACCGGATTTTTTAGCGGAAAACCTCTCGGAAAATTTGGTAGCAAAAGATGAGAAAGTGCTAAAAATACCTTATGAGATTGGATTGATACAGTCATCTGAAAAAAAATTTCAGTTTCATACCGTGAATTTTGTTGAGTTAATTGGTGATTGTCTTAAGCGAAATTACGTAACTAACTGATCTAGATCGTAAAGAGAAAAATTTTACTCAATTTTATTACCTTTATGAGTGCTCACACGATTACGTCCATTTTTCTTAGCATGGTAAAGTGCGGCATCTGCTCTAGCAATGGCAGTTTCTCCAGAGTCGGTTGCAATATCGACTTCAGCTAATCCTAGGCTTATGGTTACTGGTATTTGTGATTTATTGAAAACGTAGCTATAAGTTTCAACAGCTTCCCTAAGCTTTTCTGCTGCCATCGAGGCGCCTCTTAAATCCGTCGAAGGTAAAATCGCTAAGAACTCCTCACCACCATAGCGACAAAGAATATCTGTTTTGCGAAAATTTTCCCTAAAAATTTGGGCTACTATTTCTAGGATAAAGTCACCTGCTTGGTGACCATGGGTGTCATTGACGGCTTTGAAGTGATCGATATCTGCCATGATAACGGATATCTTATGACTTTCACCTTTTTTTGCAAGAGAATTCAAGGTTGTAGCTAGGTAGTGTTCAAAATAAGTGCGGTTATATAAACCGGTCAGTTTGTCAGTTATAGACTGAGTCGCCTTAACTTTATATTTATCTTGAAGGTTTGTTTCAGCAGTAACATCTCTGATCAAAATAAATGAACCGATGATATTATTTGCTTCTACAAATGGATAGATACCCAGGATTAGATTTAGTTCGGGACTACCCTCTGCACTGCCTCTGACCTCATCAATGCGAGTAGGTGTTTTCTGTCTAAGTATCTCTTCGATAGAAATCTTCTGACCAGCAATCATTAAAGTTAATAGATCATCGAAGGAGCTTTCTTTAAGGATTTGTCGTGATTTTTTCCCCACCAAGGTGGAAAAAAGTTGATTGCATTTGATAACCTTACCATCTTTATTCACTACTACGTACGCATCTAGCATTGCTTTGCAGAAGTGTTCATATTTTTCGAAAGCTTCTTTAACGCTAACAGATTGAGTTTTAATACTTCTTACTGTCACAGTTTTTCCCATTATTAGCTGATAATATTCCATTCGCAAAGTGCTAATCGGAATCTAGCCAACCAAAAAATTCTTCTTCTAGTTCTTCCATTTCCATAACATCATTGCATTTAGGGCAATGAACTATAGGTAATTTTTCATCAGTACTTTTTGGGAGGTTATTGCCTTCCTGGAATAACTCCAATTTTTGAAAATCACAACTTTCGCAAATATAACTTGAGTAGACTGATTTAATTTTTGAATTACCCTTAAAATTTGGAATCATATTGATTTGACTTACTACCTCTGGGGGGCATTCTTCAAAAATGATTGTTCTATTTTTGTCGGCTTCCCTAATGAAGTTGATCCAGGCTCTTACGCCACAACTATTTATGGACTTTATTTCCTTCAAATTAAAAACACAATTGCGATTAATTTGGTCTTTTAATCCAGCAAGTGCAATTTCAGCATCTTCATTGATATGACCATTAAAACTAATGATATCATGATCTTGATCAATTTCGATGCGATAAGTAAGGTCCATTTTTTGACAATACCCTAATTATTCTTCAAATTTGCTTTTCCATTTTACCCATCGGTTCAAAAAAACAATGCTTAAGTGGCAGATTTAGCCTGCACAATAGGATTATACTAAGTGCTTGTAATGATGAGAGGAAGGAGTAGCTTATTACGGAATTTGGGTAGGCTCTTTTAAATAGGGATAGTCATTGAGAAAAATCCTTAGTTTTTCCATTGTAGTGGATTTTTCCACTTCTGATATTAGCCCCTCAATACTAGATTTTTCTAGTTGCATAGCATAACTTGACAGAATCTCTTCTTGGTCGTAGTTCCGGCAAATGAGTAGCTCAACAATCGGGTCGCCATGAGTGGTTTTCTTGATTTCCCAACTATTGTCATCATTTAGAGTGACTTCTACCTCATGGATAGCTCCAAATAAGTTATGCTCGTTTGCGAGGCTCTCTTGATAAGCACCTACGAGAAAAAATCCTAGGTGGTATGGTTTACCATTTGGTTTGTGTAATTCAAGGCTAGACTTATCAGATTTACGGTCCACAAATCGATCTAAGCATCCATCTGAGTCACATGTAATATCAACGATGGTAGCTTTATGCGATGGTTTTTCATCATGTCTCGAAAGGGGAATTACAGGAAAAAGTTGATCTATTGACCAAGCGTCTGGAATTGATTGAAACATAGAAAAATTTGCCAGATATTTTGATACCTTTAACCGTTGTAAAGACTCAAATTCATCGGGAACATGACTTTGAAAGGAGGAATGGTGTAAAGCTTTCATACAAATTCTATGAAAAAGTTCCTCCGCTATAGCTCTTTCCTTTAATGAGACATACCCAAGATTGAAAAGTGTAAATAAATCTTCATGATATTCGACCGCATCATGATAGTATTCTGCATAATTTTTGCTTGTCATATTTTCTAGAATATATTCAAGCTCAATGAGACTCTTATGTTCGGTTTCAGAGATTTGGTAGTTGAAGCCTTCTATCGCATTAAGGCTTTCTTCTCCTTGAACCTCTCTGATATCGGTAATCACAATAGAGTGGTAAGCTGCGATAACTCTTCCTGACTCCGTTATGATATTTGGGCAACTTACATCTTCATTTTTACAAACTTCTCCAATTACATAAACTGCGTCATTAGCGAATTCTTGGAGACTGTAATTAGCACTTGATTGAGCAGTGGTATGACTTCCATCATAATCTACCCCCACTCCACCACCGATGTTGAGGTGGCTGGGAGTGAAGCCGAGCTTCTTAATTTTTGCGTAGACACGAGCGGCTTCTCGAAGAGCATTTTTAAAGCGTTTTATTGCGGTTATCTGTGATCCAATATGAAAATGTAGCATGGAAAGGTGTTCTTGCAGGCCAGCCTCTTCTATCATAGTAAGTACATGCATCAGTTCAATGGTAGTAAGACCAAATTTTGAAGTTTCGCCCGAGGACTTTTCCCATTTACCTGATCCGCGGCTATAAAGCCTCACTCTTAGACCAATTCTAGGAAAATTTTTAGGCTTGTACTTTTCCATATGGTGGATAATGTGCTGAAGTTCATCAGGACCTTCAACCACAAGAACAACATTTTTACCTAAATTGCATGAAGAAAAAGCTAGATCTATAAAATCTCTGTCTTTGAAGCCATTGCATATTAAAAGTGAGTTGGAGGTCATTGGATAGCTAATTGCAGCCATGAATTCTGCTTTACTTCCGACTTCAAGGCCCCAGTTCATGTCTTTACCACAAGATACAATAGCGTCAATGAATTCGCGGCGCTGATTTACTTTAAATGGAAAAACACCGAAATGCTCACCTTCATATTGAAACTCCTTGATAGCCTGACAAAAGGAGTTATGCATTTTATCAAGTTGACCTTTGATAATTTGAGGGAAGCGTATAATCATTGGGGTTGGTACCCCTTTTGCTTTCGCTTTTTCTATTACATCTGGTATGGAAATGGATCCCTGTTGATCGGCAAGAGGGGTACAGATAACGTTTCCTGATTTATCTATGGAAAAGTAGCCGGCACCCCATTCTTCAATGCCATATAGTTCCTTTGATGCTATTACTTGTCTAATATTCATGGGTCTCTTTTCCCCAATTAGGTGGTTTTAGTATTTCTAGCGAAACAGCTTGATTCAATAGGTGCTGAAATTTGCAGCGAGATGCCAGTTGTACCTGCATACAGGGAAAAGTAAAAGGAGTAATCATGAAAATCATATCGGGGTCATGTCGAGGTATGCCACTGCAGGCTCCAAGCGGTCAGATTACTAGGCCAACTTCTGCTAGGGTCAGAGAGGCTGTTATGAGTATATTGACCCCACTCTTGGAAGAAAACATAACTTTTATCGACTTTTTTGCTGGTTCAGGTGCCATGGGTATTGAAGCAATGAGTCGGGGAGTAGGGCGTAGTGTGTTTGTTGAAAGTGATAAAAATGCATTAAAAGCTCTTAAAAATAATGTGAGCGAGATGGAAAGAAGGCTTAGTAAACAAGGAATAGAATGGGATGATGCCCTTATCTTTTCCTTGCCAGTTGAAAAAGTAATTCATAAACTTTGTAAGTGGCCTGCAAAAATGATTTGGGCGGACCCCCCTTATGCCAATTGCGTCAAATGGATAAATAGCTTGGAAACAGACATGGTTAATAAAATCTCGGCTCAAGGCGCTGTTTTTTGCTTAGAAGCTGCCTGGGATTTAAAAGACGATATTAAGTTTTGTGGGGAGCAGTCAAAAACCTGGGAGAGAACAAAAGAGCGACGATATGGAGATACATACATAGGAATTTGGCAGCGCTTATAAATCAAGGGGTTTAATATGTCGAAGAAGGCAAGAGTTGCAGTATATTTAGGAACTTTTGATCCACTGACTATGGGACATTTCGATGTAATAACTAGAGCAAGTAGTATATTCGATTTGCTCATTGTTGGTGTTGGTGTTAATAAAGCAAAGAATCCTTGTTTTTCCCTCGATGAGCGTCTGCAGATGGCCAAAGGAGTTTGCGATCCGTTAAGGAATGTTAAGGTTTTTGATTTTAGAGGTTTAGCATGCGATTTTGCTCTTTCTCATAATGCCAAAATCATGGTTCGGGGTTTAAGAACAGAAGCCGATTTTGTTTATGAAATGCAAATGGCAATGATGAACCAAGTCCTTAGTGAAAGTATCGAGACTATATTCATTCCAACTAGACAGTCCCTTAGCCACATATCCTCATCGTTAGTAAAAGAAGTAGCATCGCTTGGGGGAAATATTTCTACTCTTGTTCCACCTTTAGTTTTTGAGCATTTAGCCGAAAAATACTCCATCCGATTATAGACTTATCTTTAGATTTTGGATAATTCACCGAAAAGTACTACACTCCTCAAGGTGTCTCCTTATTAATGCTGGGAGCAAAATTTGCTTAAGTTTGTTCTATTGCTTTTAGTATTTTTAGCCCCATTCAATGCTACCTTTGGGCAAGAAGAAAAGTTGCCAAAGGTAATAGAATTTTCAACGAATCATCTTACTATCCCAGAAGGAAGTATTATTTCCCTTGAATTAAAGGCTCAAGGTCCTGATTTATCTTATCGCTGGGAAAGAAGAGGTGGCACCCTGATATGCACTCAGAAAAATTGTAAACTCAATACCTCTGGATGGGGTGCTGGGGAACATAAGGTATTTGCTGTAGTATACAATAGCTTTGGAGAAGCTTTAGTCCCCTATAAGATTAAGCTACTACCACGATCTTTTGACTTAGATCCCATCGAACTTAATCCAGAATTAGAAAGTTCTACGGGAAAGGTTCGATATTTTTCTTATGCACAGCAGAGTATTAGAGCTCTCAAAGGTGAAGGATATATTTTTGGGCTGTCTGAAGTTAATGTGATAGGTTCCCGCAAACAGTTGTTGCATTGGAACAAAAGACTAGTCTTACCTTTATCTTCACTTGTACTCTTTGGTAAAGAAGGAAGCCAAGAATTTTTGGCAACAGGTGGTAGCCAGATTAGTTTTTATGGTAGTCGCAGAATGAAGCTTCTTAAATTGGAAAAGGGTGTTTTAAGGTGTAGGCAATTAGATGAAAAGATAGTCCATACCACCATCAAAGTGGGAGACGATATTCAGTTACAAGCAACTATTCCAGCTGATTATCTTCTTACATTAAATAAGCAGAATGGAAGTGACAATAATAGGTTAGATCTTGTTGTTGTTAAAGGAAGTGTAGAGATTTCTTATTATCAGGATGTTCAAAGTGAAGAAGGAACTAAAAAATTAGTTTATAAACAACTTGTGACAGAAGGATCATCCTTAACAGGTATTTTAAATGAGAGAAAATCCTTTAGATTATCTGCAGTAACACCTGCTGAATTTGAGGACTCATTTTTAGATACCACACCGTACTATGAAGTTAACTTTGAAGAACCCTTAGAAAAGAGTCCAGACTCATTCGGACGTGTTAATAATGAGGTTCCAGAGAATCTCGATGATGCAATAAGCAATGCTACTTCATTTTTGAAAAATCGAGATCACTTCAATGTCTTAGAGCAACTATTACCTTTCAATAAACAAATATATGAAAATTATTCTTTGGCTTATTTGTTAGGCAAGGCTAGTAAAGAACTTTTTCTTCATGAGCAGGGGCGTTTAGCCTTAGAAATTTCCTTAAAAATAGATGCAGATCGAGATGAAGCAAAATACGAGTTAGCTCACCTAAATCTTCTTCAAGAAAACTGGGGAGAGGCTGAAGACCTTTTCAATGAAACTGCTGTGAAAAATAGTGAAAATGCCAAGCTCTGGAATTATTATCGCGGATTTGTCAACTATATGAATGAGTCTTTATCAAGCTCGTCCTGGTATTTTACCCGTAGCTTGTGGGAAAGGCCAGATCAAGAAATTGACGAATCTACAAATAGTTTTCTTGTAGCCATTGACCAAACAAACAAATTTTTTGGAACATTTGAGATCTTTTACTTGCGAGATAGTAACCCTTTGAAGCTCGCGCAAGGTTCAAAAAATAATTCGGGCATTGGTGTTGCTTGGTATGATGGATATAGTGGTTTTTTAAGCATTGGATATAAGATATTCCAGGACAATTATAATTCCAGCAAGCTCCTCCTACAAGCAAATTTATCAGGACACCCAGATCTCGGTTTAAGCAACTATTTAGATCAAACCGTAAGTATTCCTACAGTTTTTTCAGTGATTAACTCCAAGCAAGAAAACGAACCACTTCTGTACTTAGGTTTGGAACCTTTATCTGGAGTGCAAATGATTAGTAACTTGAGAGCTCACGATAAAGTTGGAATGAAATGGAAACTAGGGTCGTTTGGTCTAGGTTTAGACCTGGCCTTTTCTTATGTCGATATCATGTACTTAGACCCTGAACCAAGTATATTGAAACCAATAGATACTATAAACTTCGGAGATAATGAAAATCTCGATATAGGATATCGTAGCCGGGGGTTCATGCTTAGTGGAAAGAAAGAAATTGGAAAGTTGTTAGTTAAGCTTTCATTGTCATTGTATGATAATCATTATAGATACCAGGAATCTTCAAATAAATCCTTTTCCAGCTATTCAATTTTGATTGATGGGGAATACCATATTTCATTGAGATGGAGTCTAATGGCACATATAGAATATGAAGGAAGATCTTATTTGAACAAAGAAACTCAACGTTCTGACACTCTTACTCGTTATGGTACAAGCTTGATCTGGTCATGGTTGCCGACTGTTGATATACTTGTAGGAATAGATTCCGAGTCTAAGAACTCAAATTTAAGTCAACACAGCTTTCAGAGATGGTTATATAAGGCTGGTTTAAGTTATAAATTATAAATCAATTACCCACTAATCTATTTGGACAAATAGTAATAATTTAGAATAGGTATCTTCTTCTTCCTTAGTTTGGAAAAAGGGTCCAATGAGGGGAGTTTTTCCAAAAATTGAATTTTCTCTTTTTGTAGACTGTTTTGTTTTAATTTCTACACTACCAATTAAAGTTTCTGTACCGGGGATAATTCTAACGGCGAGCACTGACTGAACTCTAAAAACTCGTCATACAAGCCGAAGACATATTAAAAATCAATTTTCGCACAGATTAGGTATTATGCTGAATTTACATATGAATTCAGGAAATCTGTGGGCATGAAACTAAAAAATATCAAC
>JBGCDR010000155.1:0-22786 GCA_045105515.1 Oligoflexales bacterium | reverse complement strand
TATTCCGTAATAAGTCGCTTATTTTTGAACGCTTTAGTCATTTAATGAAAGATTGTAATTATCCAAATTTAAGTTTGAGTTATATATTCTGACTTAGGTGGTTTTAATCTTTGCCTAGTTGAAAATTAAGTTTTAGGCAAGGCGGATTGCTAGATTAAGGTAAGCGCTCGTTTTTGACCGTCCCGAGGCAATACTGCGCGATTCATATTTAGCTTGATTTTTTATCTATGATTAATTTTCTGGATTGAGGTTCCAAGGAAGAAGTGCTTCATAGTCTTCAATGGTTTTGCAGTAAGGAATCTTTGTTAGGATACGAGTGTAGTAGTGAAATGGCTCGTGACCATTTGCTTTAGCTGTCTCAACAATAGTGTATAAGCACATAGAAGCATCAGCACCATCTACAGTATCTGAAAATAACCATGCTTTCCTACCAATTACAAAAGGTCTTATCGAATTTTCAGCTCTTTCATTGGAGATTGGAACATCCCCACTTTCAAGAAAGCGGGTCAACTTATCCCACTGACCATACATGTAATGAAGGGCTTTTCCCGTATTTGACGTTTTGGGAACCTTATCAATATTCCTGAGCATCCAACTTTTAAGTCGGTCTAGGACTGCCTTGGAATAAAGAGAGCGAGCAATTTTTCTTCGTGAAGAGCTTGACTCTTTCTCCCTTCTTTCAATTAGGTATAGAATTCTTATGTAATGGAGAGCGTAGGCTGCCAGCGAACTGGGATCTTTTTTTGCCGCTTCGTATGCTTTAAAAAACTCACGCCTACAATGGTCCCAACAGCCACAATGCTTCTTATAGCGGTCAGCCATGGCAACATCATAGGCACGGTAGCCATCTGTTAGCACGTAACCCGAGTAAGCATCGAGGATTTCAGCTGCTATTTTACCGCTTCTACTAGGATGATACTCAAAATATACCGAAGGTTTTTCATCAGCTCTTGCAGCAATCCAAGCATAAGACTTGCTTGCAGCAGATCTTCCTTCTTCCTTTAAAACTTGAACGACTGTTTCATCGATATGCACGACATTCCATGAAAAAGTGTGCTCCTTAATAAGGTTATATAGAGGCATTAGCTCTTTTGCGGTTTTTATCATCCAGTGAGCCATTCGTGCTCTTTTAAGCTCGATCCCAGCTCTTTTCCAAATGCTCTCTTGCCTATATAGAGGGAGACCATCACAGTATTTTGCTGTGATAATAGCAGCAAGCAATGATTCTGATGCAAAAGACTTTTGAATAATAGCCTTTGGAGCTGGCTCTTGGACTATTTTTTCCTTGCATTTAGGACAGGAATATTTGGGGCGAATATTTTGAATGACTTTTACTTTTTGAGGAATATACTCAACTTTCTCGCTAACATCCTCACCAATTTTTTTCATCTCACAGCCACAAGAACAGATTTTTTGGTCCGGAGTGAGGTCTATGATTTTTTGTTCTCGAGGAATCGTATCGGATAAAGTCTTTTTTCTGGCTTTTCTTTTTTTATAGCCCTTTACTGGGGAAAGTTCTTCATGACTTTTCTTATCGGTGACCAGAACCTCGGGCTCGTTGAACAAGGTTCCCTGCCCTGGGTGAATAGCCTCAGATTTCGGCGCAAATTTTTCTCTCTTAAATCCATCAATAACTGCATGAAGATTCTTGATCTGCGTGGACATACGATCAATAGTTTCTTGTTTGCAAACCAGCTGATTTTTTAGTGAATTAACTAGCTCGTTAGGAGGATTTATTTGGTTTTCTGGAAGGCTTTCTCTCGTTTTCATAAGAAAAAAGTATACAAAATAATCGCTGTTTCATCTATGAAAAACGCTCATATTGCAAGGTTTGATGCGGCTTAATTTTGCTAAAATCCACGCCTTTTATAAGCCAATTAAATTGCTCGGGAGAAAGAATAAGGTGTTTATCTGAGCTTTTGGGCCAAGGAAAACGATTTTCTTCCAGTTTCATCATCCAAAGACAAAATCCGGTGTCAGCCCAGTAAAGGGCTTTAACAAGCTTCCTGTGACGGTTGGAAAAAAGAAACAAGCTAGGGCTGAAAAGTTTGAGAGCTGACGACTCCACTATATGAGCCAAGCCATTTATTTGTTTCCTCATATCAACGGCCTTAGGATATAGAAATATCTTTTCAAAACTTTCTACGGATCTCATCTTGCACCCTGGAGAAATTGGCATAATTTCATCATCATATTCATGTCCGAAGATTCTAGGCTGAATATCTGACCGTCATTTGACGTAAAGCTTAATTTAATTTGACCGCTATTTGATAAAGTTTTGGAGGGGGCAACTTCTACAGGAATAAATTCCTCCTTCTTAGGATGCTCAATCACCCTTTTCTCTGGGGTCTTATCGTGGAAAATTCCTTTCCACTTATAAAATGACTGCCGCGACAGAGAGTTTTCCGTGCAGTAATTAGTAATCGAGAGGGAACTATTGCTCCACTTCCAAATATGCATCTCCCAGATATCTCGACTTAAACTTTTCTTCTTAGCCATTTATAACCCTTTCAAATGAAACACAACAATACGGTTATAAATGCTTTTTTTGACGATTAAAACACGGTCATAAACGAGCGCTTACTCATGAACAAGCGCTTACTCACAGGAGACCTACCGAAATAGGAACTCACCATCCATGATTTGGAGGTGCTTACCTCCAGGTGTTTCTGAGGATTTTAATGGACTAAGCAAAAAGGAAAAGGATACTTATTTTAAAGGTCTATTATAAGGTGATTTTCTATTTTACGTAACACTAGTGTATTTTTATGAATTTAAGAGGATTGTGGCTTAAAAATTTTCGAAGTCGATATAAATTTCTGCTCGTTTTCGTGGCTTCTTGTTCCAAACTTTTATATAGACAAAAAGGACAAAATGGACAGCAATGGTCAGGAAGTGATCAGAGCTGTAATAGCAACATTTAATGCATATAATTAGAGCCTTATATAACCTGGGCCATTATGCTTAAGTTTACCGGCAAAACTGGGTTGTATCAAAAAAGATTTCAATAACTCGTTTACAAAAAGCTACTAACCGCCATTAATTTTGGTTTGAAAATGTTGGAGCACAGACCAAGTGTTGAAATATTTTGTCTAATCCACCTTCTTCCATATGCTCTGCCAACAAACCCCCAACTGGATGGGCGTCTACAATTGCTTTAATATCTTTGAAAGCAAAAGAGATACCTTCAAATTTTTTAACAAAATCACTAACCTCATTCCTTAGAAGTTTACTGTTCTTGTTATCCATCAAACCTTGTTTAATAAAACCTGCAACGGCCTGCATATCCTTCTCTTGGAAGCCCATCCTAGTTATGGCTTGAGTTCCGAGACGAATCCCCTTTTGTTGCCCATCAGTTCCAGGAATGACAAAAACAGTTGCTCGAATTCCCATTTCATTTAGTAGAGGAACTTTATCAGCAGAAATATTTAACCATAATTGATGAGATTTGGTGAATCCATGATCCTCAGCCATTACAGGAAGTCCTGCTTCATGCATACATTTACCTAAATGTTGAGCATTTTTGATAACTTGGTTTGCATATGATTTACCAAATACTAAAGCTTCCAATGCCGCACCATAAAGGCTGATAATGTGGTGTAAATGAAAATTAGAACTAAATCTAGGAAAAATTACACCGTCTACTCTTTGACGAATTTCTTCATTTTTTCCAAGGAATATTGCTTTTTGAGGACCAGGAAATGTCTTATGAGTTCCTCCATGAATAATATCTGCACCATCTTCAAATGGATCTTGAAAAATCTTATGCACTATTAAGCCCATGGTGTGACTGGCATCATATGCAATAAGAGGATTATAGTTCAAATATGACTTTAACTCTTTTAATGGATGAGGAAATAAAACATGGCTAGCATCTAATGTTACAATCGAAGGCTTATTTGTATTGATCACCTCTGCTGTCTTTATTGGATCAATAGTATATTTTTCTTTGTCATACAAAGAAAAAGAACTATTTAATCCTAGACGAGTAGCCATATAGCTAGTAGCAAAATGTCCACTATTAACCTCCGGAGTTATTGTAATATTATCACCAAAGTCCCCAAAACCCGCCAATAAGCAGTTCATGGCGTGTGTACCCGATAATGGTCGAGGATCACACCAATTGGCATTAAATAAGCCTGCAATCAATTTATTTCCTGCAATTAATAATTTGGGAAAAAATTCATCTACAGGATAAGGACTGTCTTTTTTATCTTCAAATATTTCGTTGCTTAAATAATATTTTTCACCGTAACTACTTAAATGAAGTGCTCGAACCAACGGGCTTTGTTTGTTTTCAGATGCTACTAGATCCAATGATTTTAACATTTTGTGTTTCCATGTCTATTTTAAATTTATTTTTTAATTAACAAATATCTTTATTTTTTATAGGGTTATAAAGGTCTTAAAATCTTAAAACCATCAAATGAAAAAGAGGCGTAGTCAAATATAGATCTTATTTCATCCTGATTCATCCCATAACATGTTGAATTGGGATTTACAATGGTTTTAGTATGCTCACCAGCAAAAACACCTGCAACACCTGTTCCTATTTGCTCTTTTTTTCTTTCTGTATCATAAAAAAAACCTGTAAAACGTGGTCGAGAGTCAATATTTCCGTTTGGATTCCAATGGAAATGCCTAGTGGAGTGATACAAACCTATTTTTCCATTAGTTTCATCGTGGGGTCTATATACAAAACCTAGATGAGCTATCAGCATCGGAAGTTCTTCGTCATCATTTTTATTTTTCTTACCAAATAAAATTAGATCCCCAGATTTAATTTTGTCTTTAAAAACGTATGGAAATCCATCTTTTACGATAAATTCACTTCTAACTCGACCTTGTGTTATGGGGCTAATAAAATTCTGGTTTATATCTATTAGCTTTGCGCGCCTAATTTTTTTTAGATTTGCTGAGAAAATACCTAAATATTTTTTAGGTACTAAATCACTAGTTAAATCAATAAATATTTTCCTAGATATAGCATTTTTCAGAAATGCTTCAGAAGCAAAATTAAATATATTTCCCTTCTCTGGGTCACTATCTATTAATCCATCTCCATGATAACGAAAAGAACAAATCTGCGATAAAAATTCATTAATATCTCTACTTCGAGAAAGGGCTAAAACATAATATACTAGAGTCATACAGTCCATTGTTTCTAAATCCACACGAATGTGACCTTTTTCGGGCCACATTCTTTGCGATTCGAAGGCGAAAGGAATAGATATCAATTCCTCCATCCAAAATGCAATCCGCTCATTTGCAGTTTTTTTGTTAACTTGACAATGTTCCATCAAATTTTCTAGTGTTGAATGATTCCATCGACCTAGGTCCAACGAAAAATTTTTATACCTTTTCATATTGAAACTCTGATATTAGCCGTGAGCGGAGAAAAATTCTAGATGCTGCAATAATATGTGTAATTCCTAAGGCCGATATAAAGAAACACAACCCAAGATAACCTTTATCTGGGGAAAGGATTCTACTTGTAGTTGGAATTAGAATCCAATCTCCAATGTAGCCTATAAGAAAAAAAACTATAATACTACTAGCTTGAAGAATCATTCCCTTAGACGCAAATAAGCGTCCATAAAGCGAAGGATTGGTACTTTCTTGCCAAACACTATAGCTATGCCCATTTTGAATAGGAACTGTAAAAAAGTAGAAAAATAAAAATAAGCCAAAGTAATCATAAAATGAAAAAATTACCAAAAAAAATAAAGAAAAACCTTGAATTAAATGACTAAAAAACAAAATATGGTTCAAATTAAGTTTGAAAAAGTTTCGTTGAAAACAGCAAGCTCCCACAACACTCCCAATCCCACCCATAGACAAATTAAAACCTATTTGGTGTTCGTTCATAAAATTCAGTGCAATAGGAATAATAAAAACTCCAAAAACTGAAGTGGTAGCATTAGTATGCAAAAGACTTAATAAAGTCTTTTGCATAGTTTTTTGTTTACCAATAAACGAAAGCACTTTTTTATAATCTAACAATTTTATTTGATTATCTTTACTACTATTAAAATTATGAGACAGAACAAAAACTACAAAAAGAAACAAGATATGAATTATGAAATCAATTTCTACAATTGTACTGATCTCATTTTGTGCTACTAGAAATCCGGACAATGCTGGAGCCAATAGCCGTGGGACAGTGTTACGGAGAGATAGTAAAATATTAACGAGAACTCTAGTTTCATTTCGCACATTTTCACTTATAAGGGTACAGAGAGATAATGCTTGAAAAGCATTAATTATGGAAAGATTTATAGTAAAAAAATAGATGATTAATCTATCCAAACTATTAAAATGATGAAAGAATCCAAGACAGGCTAAATTCAAAAGATATGCTATCAATGAAATAATTGACACCCATCTCCTTGAGAATCGGTCTGTAATATATCCTGCTAGAAAGCTAACTAAAAAGCCAGGCCATATTTGAAAAAAATATAGTAATCCAAGGCCAGAAATCTGATCAGAACCTTTAAAAAGCAATAACGGAAGAGCAAAGCCTGTCAAAGAGGACCCTGTCAATGCTAACGCTTGAAGAAGCAACAGAATAAAAATTTTTTCCTGACTTTTCATTGAAAGTTAGATCCTATCCTCTAGATACTTTTGTAGATGAGACAATTCGACGCGAGATTGCTGAGCAGTGTCTCTATTCCTTACCGTAACTTTTTTATCTTCTATAGTATCGAAATCAAAAGTCACACAATAAGGAGTTCCTATTTCATCTTGCCTACGATACCTTTTACCTATAGATCCAGAGGTGTCATAATCTGTTTTAAACCTTTTTCTGAGATCATCAAAAGTTTTTATAGCTAATTCAGTGATAGCAGGTTTATTTTGCAGGGGTAAAATAGCTGCTTTTATAGGTGCAATTTTTGGATCTAGCTTCAATAAAGCCCTATCTAAATCATCATCTTCGGAATCTGTTACTAAAGCCTCACATAACAAAGCTAAAAACAACCTGTCACACCCTATGGCAGTTTCTACCACATATGGGCAGAACTTCTTTCCATTAATAGGATCTACATACTGTAAGTTCTTGCCTGAAGCATCCATATGACCCTTAATGTCAAAATCTGTTCGAGAATGTATTCCTTCAAGTTCACTCCAACCAAATTTTGGGAAATTATATTCAATATCTACTGCTTCATCTGCATAGTGCGCTAGCTTGTCGTGGTCGACAAAACGCAAATTATCTTGATTAAAACCCAAACTTTTTAGCCAGTTTATCCTTACTTCTTTCCATTGGGCTATATGGGCTGATTGAGAGCCTGGTTCAACAAAATATTGCATTTCCATTTGTTCAAATTCGCGAGTTCGAAAGATAAAATTTTCAAGAGTTATCTCGTTTCGAAAGGATTTTCCTATTTGAGCTATTCCAAAAGGAATTTTTTTTCGGGTTGATTTCTGTACATTAATAAAATTTACAAAAATTCCTTGAGCAGTTTCAGGTCGAAGATAAACTTTACTTTGGTGATCTTTTACTGATCCTAAAGAGGTTTCAAATAGTAGATTGAAATCACGCGGCTCAGTAAAGCTATTTTCAGATTGGCAATTTGGACAAGGAGCGTTTAAGTCGATCGTATCAGCTCTAAAGCGATGCTTACAAATTTTGCAATCAACCATAGGATCGCTAAAATTTTTGACATGACCAGAAGTATTCCAGACCTCTGGGTTCATTAAAATTGCCGAATCTATTCCTACAATATCTTGCCGGTAGGTCATGTGCTCCCACCACAATTTTTTAATATTAGCCTTAAGTTCAGATCCCAAAGGCCCATAATCCCAAGCACCTGAGAGGCCACCATAAATTTCAGAGCTTTGAAATACGAATCCACGTTTTTTACAGAGTGCCGTAATCATTTTCATCTTGTCTAACATAGGGTTTCTCATGTCATAAAATGTTAAAATTAATTAGTTACCTTAGAAATAAAAGGGACCGTTTGAATTATAAATTTTTCAATGATCTCTTTACATAGCATCTGATATTCTTCTTCAGAAGGTGCTGCGATAACTACCATAAGTATCCAATTCCCACCATGACTGTGCTTAAAAGAGTCGCCAATATTCGCACGCAACTGGAAACGAAGAATTCCGGGATGACTCTTTAAAGAATCGATGCTTGGTATAGATGTAATTACGCCTTCTTCTTTTGGTGTCAAGTTAATAAAACCGAAATACCTCACCTTCAATTGGGAAGGTGGTGGCTCAGATTTTGAAAAGTTCCTTGGATTCACCAGAACTTTAACATGATTGGATCTGAAACAGGTATTATCTTTTTCCAGATTAGCTTCCATAATAAACCCACCACCAATTCTTGTTGCCATCTCCGATACAACAAATTCACCGTTACAATCTAGAAAGACTTCGAGATGAGTAGGCCCATCACAAATACCAAGGGCACGATTAACATTCTTATTTAACTCAAAAAGTTCCTTAAGACAGTGTTCATCATTCTTTTCATCTAGCAACATAGATCCATAAAACTTTTCCTTAAACTCTACGCATGGAGCATGGTACCTGCCTGCTGAAAAACAAATATTTCTTCCCTCTGCCCAGACCCCGTCTACATGGAATTCTTGACCTTTAATATATTCTTCGACAATAAATTGTGACGAAAAAATGGGAGGTTTAATTTCAGCAATTACCCTTTGGTGGAATTCATTAAGTTCATTAGCATTCCTTAGTACAGCTGTTAGCCGTGTTCCAACCCCATTTGCCGGTTTTACAACCACTGGGAAACCAATCTGGAGGGCTTTATCATATAGATCATGAATATCATGAATATTTGAAACGGATACATAACGGGCAGTTCTAATCTGATTTTTTCTTAGTTTCTGTTTCATCGCTCTTTTATCACGGTAGCATAGCCCTTTCAACACAGCATTACCTTCAAGCCCAAGAATCGACTTTAAAACTGCTGATCCGTAAATAGAATATTCACCATTACTAACAACATGTTCAATTTTCACATTTTCAGAAATTAGTGAAGAGGCAATGGAAGCGATCTCCTCAATCGAGTCAAAAGATCTGACATAGAATATATTTTCACACTTAGCAAGCAAATCAGCATCAAGATTGTTAAGATTCTTGTCAAAATCATCTAATACTTGCCACACTTTTAATCCTTGAGCTAGCATTAGTTCTAGATAAGACTTATCCCATTTACAAAATAAAATATTCACGTCAGTTACCAACCGTTTGATATTTAAATTTTTCGTTCACGGTGTTGACAATTTCATGGAACTTATCAATCGATTCCGTTCCAACAAGTACCAGCATCGTCCAATTGCATCCATAGTCATTCGCATAATCTTCTCCATCGAAAAGACACTGTTTTACTTCTAATACTCCATTGAACTTTTTTATTTCTTCAGGATTAGGCGAATTGACGACTACACCAGGATTTTCCGGAGATACGTTAAAATATCCTACGTGTTTATGAGGTGTTTCATTAAATGCCAAGTCCGATTTCTCACATCCAAGTAGAATTCTAATAAAAGCTTCTCGATTATCTATACCCCACTTTTTCTCAATCGCTTCACAACCATACCCTCCGCAATGACGAGTGGCAATCTCTGTAAAAACAGCTGGCTTACCAGGTTCTTTTAAGACTTGCATATGTGTTAAACCATTTCTTATATTGAAAATTTTATTAGCTTTTATATTCATGCTATATAATTCTTCATAGAGTTCTTCATGATCTTCTTTGTTTAAAATTCTCAATCCTACAGTGCTATTCTTGTACTGAATTACCGGAGAAAAATATTTTGCGATCGAAAAAAGAACAGGTTTACCATTTAACCAAACGGCATCGATATTATATTCCTCACCAGGTATGAATTCTTCGATGATAAAACTTCTAGAATAAAGGGGAGGACATAGGTTACTACTTATTTCTTCAGCTGCGACTTTTAAGTCCTGGTCATTTTTAAGTATATAAGTATACCTTGTACCCACACCATTAGAAGGCTTTAGTACAAGAGGATAAGATAAATGTCTCAATTTACTTTTAAAGTTTGAGATATCAGATATATCTGGTATGGAGGTATAAGATGCTGCACGCAACCCCCCATCAACAGCCATTTTCTTCATCAATATCTTATCTCTGACAGAGGTTACAGAATGAATATTAATATTTGGAACCTCAAAAATAGATCCCAGTAAACCAGCTCCATAATGGCCATACTCTCCATTGCTTACAACGAAATCAATTTTTATCTCCGAAGATATAAAATGCCCAGCTACCGCTGAAAGTTCTTCAATAGAATCGAAAGAACTAACTGTAATAAACGATGCACACTTATCAGCTAACTCCTTATTGAAATCATGACTTTTTGCATCATATTTGTCGAGAACCAAATGGCATACATGATTACTTTCAAGAGCTGTTTTTAGAAAAACATGATCCCACTTACAGAAAAGAATGTTCTTAATAAACTCTTTTTTATCTGGTTTTTTTGTATTCATATCTTTATATATCCTGTAATTTTTCAAAATCTAGTGCTAATCGATTAGACAATGACTCTAATGTGTCAAAATGATGCAGATCTTTGTCTCTGTGCTTTAGAATATACCCATATCCAGACATATCTTTACTAATCGTCCACAATGTCCCAATTTGATTATTTATTAGTTCAAATATTTTGTTTTCAGACTCACAAGTTTTATTGATTCGAATATTCTTGTTTTTTTGATGCAAATCTTCCCATAAATTTACAAGAGGCATGCTCCCGTTGATGTTTATAGAAACATGATATGGGACTAAATCATGATGAATATTCAGATTGACTTGGTTGGTTGACTCACTTTCTACCGCAGCATCAAAAAGAAAGGATAATATCATTCGCTGCAATCCAGCACTTGGCTCGATGACAAAAGGTAAGTCTTCTTGTCGAACCCCCTCAAAAGCATGAGGGAAAAAATTTTTTAGTCCTAGGAGATCATTTCTGCAAGCAACTCCTTCAATTTCATCTTTACCCCATGGGAAATTAAATAAAATGTCGTTGGTTTGGCTTGAATAATGGCTCCTATCATCCTGAGGAATAGTCTTCGCTATATAGTTTGCAGGATTATTGGAAAGCTTTTTATACCATTCTAACCGTCTGTTGGTCCATATATCCAAATATTTTATGGCCTCGGATTCAGAAACAAAAAATTGAACATCTAACTGGTCAAATTCCAGTGAACGAAAAATAAAAGAGTTCGCATCGAATGTCTCGTTTCGAAAAGATCGGCCTATATGAGACACTCCGAAAGGAATTTTAGCATTCATAGAATCTATTAAATTTTTGTACTGCAAATATACTAGTTGTGAGCCTTCAGGCCGTAAAATAAATTTACTTTCTTTTTTTGCATTCAAGTTAACATTTGTTTCAAACAGCAAAGATGATTTTGAAACAATAGAATGACTCTCATTGCCACATTTTGGACAGTAATAAATTACTTTACTATCTTTTAGGTCATGTTCACATTTGTCTGTTCTGAAAGATAAGCTACAACGAGTACAGGTAGTTACGGGGTCATGAAAATTTTTTGTATGCTGAGATACTTCCCAAACTTTAAGAGGAGTCAGATTACTAGTTTCCATTGAGTATATCTCATAGTCTCTTGAAAGCAGACTATGTTTCCATGAGGAAATAATATTATTTTTTAAAATAACACCTAGGGGACCTAACTCGTAAATCCCTTCTAAAGAACCGCAATTTTGTTTATAAAAAAATCCTCTTTTTAAACAAATATCCTTAATTTTTTCAAGACTTAACATATAAAATTACCTTTTGAATTGTAAGCAAACATTTTCAGAGTCTTGAGTATCTAAAATCGTATCAGCACCAATAGGAATAGTGAACTGTGGTGTAGTATGACCAAAACTCATATTATAAACAATTGGGATGCCTGATAACATATTTTTCGCTTTTAGAATGTCACATAGTGTTAACTCATCAAATTTACAGGAATTCTGAAAACGACCAAGGACTATTCCTTTGATACCTTTAGCACCCTTATGCTGCAAAATTGAGTAAATAATTTTATCAAATAGAGCAGGAGTGAGGTCCCCATGAGTATCATCACATTCGAGAAATAGAATAGAATCTTCAAGATCTGGCATATATTCTGTCCCTCTCAACGAATCAAAAGCAAAAAGATTACCTCCTATCGCACGTCCTTTTGCAATACCTTTATTCAAAACAACTGGTCCACTATTTTCAATAAACACTCGTTTATCTTGATCTAAAAACCAAAGATCATCGCTCCATTTCCTGGATGGCTCAATTGTCAGACCGTTATCTGAAAAACTAAAGAGAGTATCTTTCAAGCTATTCAAAGTATAATCGATACCTTGAACCATACCTAATGTTGAATAGTGAGGTCCATAGTAAGTTATATATCCGCATTTTCTGTAAATAGCATTTACTAGGATTGTGATATCTGAATAACCACAGAATACTTTAGGATTTGATTTCAATATATCAAAATCGATATAGTCCAATAAATGGTTACTATAAAATCCACCTATAACAGAAAATACGCCTTTAATATTTGGATCAAGAAAAGCAGAATGAAGATCTTCTACTCTTTCTTCGACCGTGGTTGTACAAAAATTATTTGAATTATTAATATATTTTCCAAAAGAAACATTAAGACCGAAAGAATTTAATCTTTGCGTCGCTGTATCTTGTACTTGCTTTGAAATTATTGACATGCTCCTAGATGGTGCAACAACATGAACAATATCATTTTTAGTTAATTGTGGTACATATACAGAATTCATTTAGTTCTCCATTTATGAGTTTTTTTCAGAAAAATTATGGTGCTGACTTAATTCCCTTTAAACGGTTGAAAAGCGCCAGGTCTCGAATATCATTATGTTTTAAAACCCAAGCGAGAAACCTTTCTATTCCGAGACCAAATCCAGCTGTTTTCAAAGGAAACTCTCTCTTTAAGCGTAAGTACCAATCATATTCTTCATGGTTAACTCCATGTGATTTTAAAGATTCATAAGTATCTTGATAGCTAGTGTGACGCTCTCCACATCCAACTACTTCACCTAAACCTAGGAGAAGGTCGGCTGATAAAGCAGATTTTCTATCTTCACTCCAACCTTGGTAGAATGGTACAGAGTTGTGCCTTGGATGACTTAACCAAACTGGGCCTTTAAAAATTTCAATTAATTTAAGCTCACCTTTTCTCGTAATGATCGGAGTATCAGAGTTAATATATTCAATATATTCAGAGTCTTTGAAGTCATTAAAAACATCTTCAAACGCAACAACAGGTACTTTTCCATTCAAATTAATAAATAAATCTAAATGTTCAGTGTTGATTCCTACCTTATTTAGATCACATGAAAGCTTCGAGTTAATATTTTTAGTTAATTGTAATACGTATTTATTAACTAGTTGCATAACATCAAAGAATCCACCCTGGATTTCAGCCTCTGCATGAAAAAACTGATTCAAATGGGTTGCATCTGGATCTTCTCCCCTGAATGTAGGCATAATGTAGAATACCCCTTGGGATTGAATCCTTAAAAGATATTCCAAATGAAATTGCATAGAATCCGCTAAATAGATTTTTTCATTATGCAACTCAATTTCAACAGGTAAACTGTCACTACCGAGCCCCATAGGACTCGAAATTGAAGGACAAGTAATAGGTAGTAACACCGGACTAAGACCTTCCTTTCTAAAAAAGTCTATCGTTGTACAAGTTACCTCTGAAAACAAACTAGAAACTACTTTATACCATTCATTGGTTAATACTGATTGAAAATGATCTGCGCCGCATTCCCATGTTTTTGGAATATTTTTCATATAATATCTCTCTAAGTTATATTTTAAGGTCCCAATGTTTACCTTGGCCCCAATTGATTTTCCCATTGGTTGAGTATTTTACATATAAACTTTTTTCTTTCAATTTTTCTATTTTTTTTAGCACATCTAAGCAATCATCTTTTTCATAAAAAGGACCTATACTGAAACTGTCGATAGAGTGGATGCTGAGTTGATCCGCCGCAAAAGCTAAAATCCAAACACCAGCTCCCCAGTATAAAGGTTTCATATATCTTATTTTTGATGGCAGTCTTTCCATATCTATTCCCTTTTATACATCACATAAAATCATTTTTTATCTGCAAGACTCGCAACTTTTCTTGCTAATTCAAAAACAACCTTTACATAGTTGTGACTATTGTTATACCGGAGCAACACTCTATAGTTATTTTTTTGTAAGTTATGTTCAGTATCAGATATACACACTTTTTCATATTTTATTTTCTGATTTCCGATGGATTTTTTATTTCCAAACCGCATATCTTTTTCTGCCCAGCCAAAAGTGGATAAATAATTCGAAATACTAGCTATACCATCTCCTCGATTTAAAAACAGATCTGCGTTTTTTCTAGTTTCGAAGGTTCGGGCGTATCCTAAGTAGCTAGAAGGCATAAATTGAGGTGCCCCTAATGCACCAGCAAATGATGATTTTACAATGAAAGGATCTAAATTATTTTCACTGCAAAGAGCTAAAAAAGCTTTCAGTTCATTTTTGAAAAACTTAGAACGTCGCGGATAATGAAACGCTAGAGTAGCCAAACTATTTAGTGCACCATGTTGCCCCTGATTATCCCCGTAATTTGATTCGATGCCCATTATCGCAACAACAATAAAGGGATCAACACCATACTGGTTATAGGAATGTTCAAGAAGTTTTGAATGTTTCTTATAAAATAAAAATCCGTTTTCAATCAACTGAGGATTTAAAAATTTTCTTCTGTATTCGGGGTAAGGTATTTGAGGAAAAGCCTTATCCATCATAGTTATTATTCTTTGGTCCACCCTAGCTTGACTAAGAGTAGATCTGAGAAAGTCTTCACTGCCTACATTTTCTATGACCATAGTTCTGATAAATTCACGAACTTCAGGAGTAATTTTCAATAATTCCAATTTATCGTTATTAGCAGACATCGCATAAACAAAATGACTAAAAATCAATATGATAGTAACAATGACTAATTTACTATATTTGGGGATCAAAAACATGTTCTGCCTAATCCTTTTTTAATGTGGTTCTAAGGCTTATATTTTCAAAAGTTGTAGGACTTTATGATATTTTATTGTTCGACGCAAGAGCTTCCTAAAAATCGCTGTTACATCTGATGATTATCAAATTCTCGTTTTACTTGACAAACCCCATTAACGATAAGGTATCTTCATATTTTTGATAACGCCCTTGCGTCGAACAATAAAATATTATACAATTCGATTCATTTTCAAAGTGTCACGGTTTTGTTTAAGTTATGATAATGATATATTTACGATAAATTCAAATACCCGAGTTTGGCACTGAGAGAAAAAGGGTCCTGGAAAATTAGCACAATATAAATAGGTTTGGATATAGCAATTGTCATTAGAACTCTTGTATGATAGCTCCACCTAAATTTTGGAACATTCGACCTTTAAGCACAAAATACAATTGAGTATTTTAAATCATTCCCATCAGTTAGATGGGTGGAAGTACTGAAAATATTTTTTAGAAGACTAGAGGGACCATGAAAGAGAGAAAGTGGACAGTGACCAGAGCCATGATTGGTGTAAGTTTTTTAGTATTTGGCCTAGTCCAAACAATGCAACTATGTGATGAATATAAATTGGGTTGGCCCTTCTCCCCTTATGATATGTTTGCCAAACCAGTAGGTATTAGTGGGATCTATTACAAACTTACATTGATCGATAGTACTGGGGAAAGTTTGGTGGTGTTGCCTGGCAACGCATTACCCGTGGAGTTTTTTGTTGCGAATGCAATATTTAATAAAGTTTACGGGTATGGTAAGGATGAAAATCAGAAGCAGCAATTAGCGAAATTGGTACTGAAACATGTAAATAGCCCTTGGAGCCCTTTCCAAGGTTTCTATCGGACTGCGATTTCTCCTAACAGGAAAGAATTTATTGGATTTGATTTTAGCTATATTAAATACGATTTGACTGACTATTTAGTCAAAGAAAAAATATCGGTAGTGGAAACAATCAAAGGATATTCTTTTCGAGAAGAGAATAGATGAATGAAGATATATTATTGGATATTCTCTTGCATCTTTGATTTTTTATTCCGACAAATCAATTCTCTCGAACGGGCAGCATTAATTCGAGTGACTTTAGGACTTATTGTTGTAGTTTTACTTCACTTCGCTCCTTACAACGAATTTTATGTCGACGCTGCGCCGATATTGTACGTTCCGAAAGGGATTATCTCAGCGATACCTGCCCTAGATTTCAATAGTTACTATTTTTTAAAATCACTCGTTTTCATCAGTGCGATATTCTGTTTGCTAGGTTTATTTTCTCGAATAGCGGTCTTAACTCTAACCATTTCATTCTTTATATTTAATGGATATATTGCTCATTTTTCAACAGTTTGGAATTATAACACTCATATAAATTTTTTCTTAGTAGCACTAAATTTCACAAGATCAGGTGAATATTATTCAATCGATAGACTATTTTTTCGTCGTGATACTTCCTTAAAATCGACAAAGGAAAGGGAAAGAGCTTCAATTTATATCTCTTTTGTACAGTTTTTTGTTGCGTTGATATATTGGAATGCTGGATATTCAAAACTAATAAAAGGAGGATTAAAATGGTTCACAGAAGGAGAATCTATTTTTTCATTTATGGCATTGACAGCACAACAGTCTAATTCAAATTTAGGGCTTGAACTTGCAATACAGCCATTAATAGCTAGAATTATGGGTATTTCTACGGGCATATTTGAGCTGGGATTTATACTTGCTTTGTCTTTATTTAGTGGTTCGGTTCGTTTAGGTCTAATCTCATTGGCTTTTCATTGTGTGATACACTCCTCCATGAATGTACCTTTTTTTCACTTATGGTTTCTTTATCCAGCATTATTTTTATTTCATAATGGTTCTCTTAAGGTTCTTAAAAGGCCAAAATGGATAATTTGATTAAGGATAGATACTATGTTGGCGGGATGTCGGGTAAGGGAACAAGCTGACGCTTTTCCCTCCCCACAGAAGCCCGCCTGCGGTTTTCCCGCACGAGCCTCTTCAAAAGGAGATTTACAGCATGCTAGCCTTATATACGTCCTGATAATTTAGATATATTTCAGGTTTTGCTAGCTTAAAGTAATCAAGAATTTTCTCATATTTTGCCCATGTAATCTTGCCTTTTTGACTTCGTCTGCTAAGTGATTTTCGCCAAGTCACCATAGCGCAGCGATAAAAGTTTCGGATTGATTGATTATTACCTAACACACCATAGTAGCGATATAATCCCCTAAGTAGAGCATTAATTCTATTAATCTGGAAGGAGATTGGAGCATGTCTCAAGTTATTAACAAGCTCCTTTATTTTCTGGTGTGCCCTATGGTTCCTTTTCTTTTCAGTTCTCAATTCAATCTTAAAAGATCCTTTTCCGCTACGTTTACCAACAAATGTAAAACCAAGGAAATAAAAGGTTTGCGGCCTTTTCCCCAAACGTTTTGCATCTCTATAGGCATAACGTCCAAACTCAATTAGTCTCGTTTTACTAGGCTCAAGTTGCAGACCGAACTTACTTAGCCGCTTAGGCAGAGCACTATAAAACCTTAAAGCATCGTTCTTTCGCTGAAAGCAGAGCACAAAATCATCAATATATCTGACAAAGTAAACTTCACCAGTCATTCTTGGGCGCACTACCTTTTCTATCCAAAGATCCAGCACAAAATGCAGAAAGATATTGCTCAATAACACACTCACCGGTCCCCCTTGAGGGGTACCTTCAAAGGGTCTTACCAATTCACCATTACTGCATATTCCTGCTTTTAACCACCTTCGGATCAATGAGAGAATTCTGCGATCTTTAACCCTTTGTTCGACAAACTTCATCATCCAGGTATGATCTAAACTACCAAAGAAGTTCTTGATATCCGCCTCAAGAACATAGTTGGTACGACCCAAATGGATTGATGTCACAAGCTTTGATATGGCTTGATGAGCACTACATCCGGGTCTACCTCCGAATGAAGATTTGGAAAAATCTTGCTCAAATATTGCCCCAACTACTCGCGCTACTGAACGCTGTAACACGGTGTCAGTAACTGTTGGAATTCCTAATGGCCGTTTCTCCTCCTTACCGGGTTTAGGTATAAATACCCTTTTAATCCGTGGCGCTTGATATCCTTTTTGATGGACTTGCTTTAACATTTTAGGCGACCACTCCGAGAATCTTTGTTTAGCCATTTTTACTGACTCATTGTCGATTCCAGAGGACCGAGACGTTTTAAGTTTGTTCAACTCTTCCAAAAGCAACTCATCTGTAATGTGATGCGCAAGGGAAGTAAAAATAAGACTACTGTTAGTTTGGGCTTTTGCTGCTATTCTTTCGATTCCTGTTGTCATAGTAATGTTATTCCTTTCTTTGAATAAAGGCATCCTCTCCCTTTGCATGGAGTCTATGTTTCCATTGAAAGATTCTCCTTTTGTCATCCGCTTCCCCATGTACAGATCTTTCTCCTGCTCAGAGTAATATCAGATGATCCGACTCCCGCAGTTTCCAAAAGAACCTTGGTTTACCTGACCTTGAATTCTCTTGTTGCCTCCATGGCTGAAGCTGCGGGCCTCCCGCGTTCACACACTACCTCTTGTCTACATGCCACAGGTACAAACCCCGGGAATCATCAACTATCTCGCCATAAAGATAGCTTCTTGCTGTCTTCCCCCTGCTTACATAAAGGTCGACTCATCCTTTTCTTTTGACTTATCGAGGCTAATTCCCTTTCACTCACGTTGCGGCCTGCAGACGGCCCTGTTTACGCTTTACAAGCTTTGTTCCTCTCTTAATTGCCTCCTTTCTCTCTATGAGTCCGCAGCTTGCACAAAACTCGGTTCTAAGCTGCTGGCTAGGCTTTGCTGAGACTGGCATTTCAGCCAGTTAGGTAGTGTGCGCCTCGCGGCGCACGTAAGCGGTCAGAAATGACCCGTCTTCACTATTCTAAATTATTCAAGTAGATTTAAGGTATCGCAGATGGTTAGCCCATGAGGGAGTTTCTATTTGGGATTTATAAGTGGCTTGATATCGAAGTAAGTTCGAATATTGTAAGGCAGCAAGCCTTCATAGTCATGTAAACTTGAAGCCTTGCATAGCTCTTTGAAAACTACGCAAAGGTAATTGAAAGGGTCTAAGCCATTTGCTTTCGCTGATTCTATCAGAGAATACAGGGTGGCACTTGCTTCCGCTCCTGCACAGGAGTTTGAGAAAATCCAGTTGGACCTACCAATTACAAATGGTCTTATAGCTCTCTCGGATCTATTGTTGTCCAGTGGCACATCGGGATCTTGTAAAAAATGCTGCATTTTGTCCCATTGATCCAGAGCATAACGAATCGCCTTGCCAATCAAGGATTTTGGCAGCGTCTTAGGCTTTTCTGCCATTAACCAACTATGAAGCTGTTTCATTAAAGGAACGGATTCGGCTTGGCGTTTTTTAAGTCTTTCTTCATATGTCTTACCAATGCTTTCTCTTTCTACCTTGTACAGGGCACCTATCAAATCTAAAGGTATAGACGTTTTAGTCTTTGCTTTTGGGTTAGCCTTCTTCAAAGCTTTTTCTGCTTTAACAAACCCACGTCTGATGTGCGCCGCCATACATCCGGCTAAAGTCATCTTTTCTTGACGAGCCTGTCCCCCCTCAAAATTGCAGTCACACACGTAAGTTGTCGATATTACTAGGGCTTGACAATTTGCTTTGCGGTCCTAACTTTCTAAGCATGTGGATGCTTATTTGTGAAATATTAAACCTACTAATGAATCTGGTTCGATGTTCGACGAAGCAGGGAGTTCGTGAGCTTGCAGCCGAAAACTTGGTCCTTCGAAATCAATTAATTTCTCTTAAAAGAAAAGCCACTCGCAGCCCAAAATTGACAAGATGGCAGAGACTTCTTTTTGGTTGGTCCCGTTTTTTTATAAGTTCAAAAAGAAGGCTTGAAAAAGTATGTGTTCTCGTTAGCCCTGCTACTATACTGAAATTTCATCGAATTCTAGTAAAGAAAAAATATACAAGACTGTACTCGAATAAGAAGAAAAAACAAGGTAGGGGAGGTTATGGACAGAATATTCGCAACCTTGTTATTGAGTTAAAACAAAAGAACCCCGACTTTGGATGCCTTCGCATAGCTCAGACTATAAATGACCTACTGGGTACAAAGATAAGCGAGCAGACGGTAAGGAGAATTTTGAGAAAGCATAAGCTTACAACAGATCCTGAAAAAACAGGTCCCTCATGGTTGACTCTTCTGTCTCAAACCAAAGATAGTTTGTGGTCAATCGATCTTTTTCGAGTGGAATCGATTCACCTGAAAACTTATTGGGTTCTAGCAGTAATAGACGTATATTCTAGAAAAATACTTGGTTATTCTGTTCATGGCGGAAACTCAGTTAAAGGTCACAATTTATGCTTCATGTTCAATCAAATCTTGGGTGAAGCCTCAGTCATTCCAAATAGGATTAGTCGAGATCGCGATCCACTTTATAAATTTGAACAATGGACACGAAATTTGGAATTGGTGGGTATTGAACAGGTGTTTGGGCCACCATACACCCCAATAGCTAATCCCTTTATAGAGCGAGTCATTGGAACAACCCGAAGGGAATTTCTCGACAAGACCCTATTTTGGACCAAAGAAGATTTGAAGAGAAAGCTTGATCATTTTAAAGAATATTACAATCAGGATAGGGTCCACTCTGGAATTGATGGTGTGAAACCTGGACGTAAATATGCAGACCAAGATTCAGTTGTACAAGTGAGTTTCATTGGTGATCTGAAATGGAAAAAAGCATGCAATGGTCTTTATGAGTTGCCAGTAGCAGCTTGACTAGCATTTTGGAGGGGCACAGCCTAAACTTTTACCGTTGCCTAGTTGCAGGTATGTCATAAAAACTTGGAAGAAAGCAAAGGTCCATCCAGATTCGACGATCCAAGTAAACCATAACTTTTACTCTATACCACATAAGCATATTGGCAATGTAGTTAACGTGAGGATTAGCAAAGACCTCGTAGAGGTTTTCGATGATAGTTCTGAGAGTTTAGCAGTTCATCAGAAGCTATCGGGCAAGGGAAAAAAATCAATATCTCCTGGTCACTACCCAGAAGAAAAAATCCAACAAACCCAATTTGACCTAACAAAAGCCAAAGCAAAAGCTCAGTCTATAGGGCCTAAGATGTCGGAACTTATACATAAGATGTTTAGCTCAAATCGCCCCCTGGCAAGCTTACGAGCTGTTCAAGGAATGCTTGCATGTATGAAACTAAAGGATATTAGAACGCAAGATATGGAATACGCGGCAACACAATGCTTGCTGTTTAATAAGCATAGAGTTCAGTTTTTTAAGGGATGTGCTCTTCAACATAAGGTAAGTAGCAAATCCAAAAAAGATCTCTCTCCCACAAGGGATTTAGATAGTATTCATTTACATTATCCAAGACTAAAGGAGGAAGAGGATGATGGAACAAGTAAAGAAGCAATGCTCAAAGCTTCGTCTAATTGGGATTATGGAGCATTTAGATCATAGGACTTCTAGCGCTCTGGAGTCGCAGATTCATCCATTAGACTACCTTCGCCTATTACTAGAGGATGAGGCGCTTTACCGGAAGAATGCAAGAGCTAAACGACTTATATCCCGAGCCAGGTTTAGACATGATTGTGATATTGAAGACTGGGATGACTCATTTGATCGCGGCATATCCAAAGCTAAGATGAAGGATCTTGCAAAGCTAAACTTTTTTAAAGCGCAGGAAAACTTAGTAATCCTGGGAAAAACTGGTGAAGGTAAAACTCACATAGCCATGTCCATTGGCAAAAAGCTATGCACGGAAGGATTTTCCTCTCTCTTCTTCTCAGTGAATTTTTTATTTGAAGAAATCTTAGCCTCAAAAGCTTCTGGCGATTATCTTAAAATGGTTAAAAAAATCACTAAATCACCTGTTCTGATCCTAGATGACTTTGGATTGAGGAACTACACTCATGATGAAGCAACATCATTAATTGATATAATTGAAGAGCGCTATCAAAAAGGGGTTATTATAGTAACAAGTCAGGTATCTCCTAAAGGCTGGCATCAATTGTTTGAAGATCCTGTGATAGCTGAAGCTATTGTTGATCGCTTAACTAAGCCATCGTTGACGCTGAAACTAAAAGGTGGATCTTATCGAGATAGACTTGGAAAAAAGGTAGCATAGAGGAATGGTCACTGCGTTCCCATAGCTAGAGTTAAGTGGGTTAAATTAACGTCCTCCCCTGGGTTAACATCAGTGCGATCGATCACTTAAATCACTGTATTAAAAATATGGATGCCGAGTATAGCGATTAAACTGGCCAAATTCAATTCTTAAATTCCCACGATAAGCAATAGATACAGCTATGGTCCTCACAATCCAAGTTTTATGGAAACTTTATGTGCTTTAAATGTAATAGAGAAATTAGCCCGAAAAATACTAGGCCGAGATTAACATAATCCCAACTTCTATAAGTTGATCATAATTTCCTGAAAACGCACTCACAACAGCAGCCACAATAATAGCTACTTTTTCTGGGTTGCGTTCCATCCACCTAAAAGCATCACGGATTTGATATTTACAAAAATTTAGAAATTCTCTAAACGCCCTAGCAATATAATCCCAATCAATATCTAATGTTTTTTTAATTCTAGCCATGCGATCTCCTTTATATTCTAATTCGTCGGTTTATCATCCAAAATTCAATCATATAGTTTTTC